>CAIYAN010000143.1 GCA_903924185.1 uncultured Opitutia bacterium
CAAGTCGTGCGTGGGCTTATCCAAGAAGGCGTCCACGGGTTCGTGAACAAGAATTCGCCGCTCTCCGACCTACGGAAGGCGCTGGATGAGGTCGCCAAGGGGAATACCTGGTTCAACGACCATTTCAGCAAGACCGTGCGCGATGCCTTGGCTAAACCCAGCACCCAAGCAGACTCGATGATCGACCTGCTGACACCCCGGGAACGCGAGATCTCTGTCCTGATCGCCCAGAGCAACAGTAGCAAAGAGGTCGCCGCCAAGCTCAACATCAGCATCAAGACGTCCGAAAACCATCGGGCTAATTTAATGCGGAAACTGGGCGTCCACGACGTCGCTGGGCTTGTACGCTTCGCTATCCGACATGGCTTAGTCGACCCAGCGACGGACTAAGCGACTAGGCTGAATACCTCACAATATAGGTATTCCTCTTAGTGTGTTCTATTCATTTATTATCGCTCTTCCAAACCAAACAAACACGATGCAACTCACCATGAAGCCTAGTTCGGTCAAAACCAAGACCGTCGTCATCATCGAAGACCAAACTGCGATTCGCGAACTGGTCTCCGAAATGCTGCAGGCCAAAGGGAAGTTCCGTGTGGTCGGCACCTCGGCCGACGGTTCCGCCGGGGTTGAAATGGCCCTGCGACTTAAGCCAGACATCCTGATCCTCGACATCCTCTTGCCAGACATCAGCGGCGTCGAAGTCCTCCACCGCCTCCGCAATACCATCCCCGGCTTGAGCGTTCTGGTCTTCTCGGGTAAGTCCGAAAAACAATTGGCCCGCGGTCTGGTCAAGGAAGGGGTCCGGGGCTACGTTAACAAGAACTCCCCACTGTCCGAACTGCGCAAGGCCATGGATGCCATCGCCGACGGCCAAACGTGGTTCAGTGCGGAATTCAATGAGGCCGTGATGACGGCGCTCAAGAACTCGGAGTCCAGCATCGACCAGATGGCGGTGACGCTAACCAGCCGCGAACGTGAGGTCGCCGTCCTCCTCGCCAAGAGCAATTCCAGCAAGGAAGTCGGCGCCCGACTCAACATCAGCACCAAGACGGCAGAAAACCACCGCACGAATTTAATGCGTAAACTAGGCGTCCATGACGTCGCCGGGGTTATCCGCTTCGTCATCCGGCAGGGCTTGTACGACCCCAACGGCGAAGGCTGAGGGCGGGCTTGCCTCGGCCCGGTCGGGGGGTATGCCTTCACAGATGCCCCGCTTCTTCGCTTACACCTGGTTGCTGGCTTTGGCCGTATCCCTACCGGCAGCCGAAACCACCGCACTGACGAAGCCCGCGCCCGCGCTGCGCTATGAGTCACGCGTCCTCCGTGGCTGGTCCGTGTTCATCCGCGTCGAGTTACTGACCGACGAGAATCGCGCTGAAACCGAAAAGGGTCTGGTGCTCATCGGTAAGCAACTCGAAGATGTCGAACGCCTGGTCCCAGCAAAGGCGGTCGCCCAGATGAAGAAGGTGACGCTTTGGCTATCCCCACCTTACAAAAAAAGCGCTGGCGCTGAATACCATCCCGGTGCCGGCTGGTTGAAACAGAACGGCCGTAACCCTGCGATGGCCAAAGGGGTCGAATTCTCGGGCGTCGCTAACCTCGACAAGGAAGTGCAACGCATGCCTTTACTGACGCTCCACGAGCTGGCCCACGCCTACCACGATCAAGTTCTCAGTTTCAACCACCCGGCCATTAAGGCCTGCTACGACAAAGCCGTCGCCAATAAGTCCTACGATAAGGTCAGCCGTAAGAACTGGGAGGGCAAAATGACCGAAGGGGTCCGGGCCTACGCGATGACGACCCCCATGGAATACTTCTCCGAAACAACCGAGGCGTTCTTTGGTCAGAACGATTTCTTCCCTTACAACCGCAAGGAACTCGAAGCCCACGACCCCGAGATGGTCGCGGTGCTCAAGAAGGTCTGGGGCGCGGAATAAGCCGGCTCAGAGCCGGATTCGTAGACGCGGCGAAATGACCGTGCCCGGCGTGGTGGGCTTGCGCACCTTCGCAGCGGTGCCTTCACCCAGCTCGCCTAAGGCCTTTTGAAACTCTGGCGGGATCGGTGAGGTGACACTAAAGGTCAAGGGCTTGCCTTGCCACTCCAACTCAAGCTCGGTCGAGCAGGCATGCAAGAAGAGGCGCTTGAACCCACGCGCCGTGCCGAAGGTTTTATTAAACTCGAAATCACCGTAGGTGCGGTCGCCCAAGATTGGGTGGCCATGATCGGCCGTCTGCACGCGCAGCTGATGCGTCCGGCCCGTCCGCGGCTCAAGTTTGAGCAACGAAAGCGGGAGCGGTTCCGCCGCTGCCTTTTCCCACTGATATAAGGTGACCGCCGCGGCGCCACCGCCCGCCGAGGTACCTGAACGCACGCCGCCGCCCGGGCCTTTGGACTTCACGAGTTGGTCCTGCCAAGTGCCCCGTGGCTGCCGAAGGCCCCGGCCCTTGACGATGGCGACGTACTTCTTACTGACTTTGGATTTGGCAAACAGGTCCTTCACGGCGTCGGCCAACCCCGCATCCAAACTCAGCAGCAAGACGCCACTGGTCGGCGAGTCTAAGCGGTTGAGGAGATACACGCGGCGGATACCACCGACGCCATCGCGGATATGGAAGGCTTCTTCTTCCATCGAGTAATTGCCCTGAATCAGGGTACTCTCGCGGTCGCCCGCTTCGCCATGGTTAGGATGTGCCAAGATGCCTTCCGGCTTCTCGACAGCCAATAAGCCCGAGGGATGAGAGGCAATGAGCCGCACTCCACGTCCAAAAGGAATCCAAGAAAAATCGGCCATAGGGTCTAGCGGTATTGAAAAGTAAAGGTGATGACGTCACTCTCCCCAAACAGCGCGACCATGTCGGCCCGCCAGGCATCGAACGGGGCGGGCGACTGAACGGCATCCTTACAGGCCAAGGCCATCAAACGCGGGACGTCCTCATAAAGGATGGTTGCGTCGGTGACGCTCCCGTCGCGATTCAACTTAAAGCGCACCACCACGGTGCCGCGCACCGCCGACTCTAAGCGCATACGGTCGATGATGTCCCACCAACTGGACTGGACCGCTTCGCGCATGCGCTGGGCATAGTCGCCGTAATTACTGAAACGGGCATCAACAGCCACCGTACCGACTTTATTAACGCCGACGTTGTTACGGAGAAGCAGGCCCGTCGTCCCCGAGGGCAGGGTCGCCCGGGGGCGGTCCGGATTGACGGCGGGCGTAGGCTGAACTTCTGAGCTCTGGCCCTTTTCCCCGACTTTCGGCTTAGCGCCAGCGACGGCGGAAGCGCTGCCCGGCGTGCCTTCGGTTTTCATGACTTCAGATACGTCAATCGAACGGGGCTTGGCTTGCGCGATACGGACCGAATTCGATTCGCCGACCGAACGCGGCAACGGGGACTTGGTCGGAGTCGTCTCGGGGACAGGTTGCGCCACCGTTTGATTGCGGGCGGCGACGAAGGGCGTCTCCTTCGGGGCGATGCGGTTAGCCAAGGCATTGGTCTCGGCCAGACGCATCGAAGGCGGCAGGCGGTGCTCCGGAATGACGGCTGGCGCCACGGAAACCTCCACCAGACGAAACGGGAAGACGTGCGCCTGCAGGGTCTTGGGTAAGGTGTAGAAAAGCACTAGGTGTAGCACGATCGTCCCCACCCCAGCCCAAAGGGCGGCGCGCGTGTCGATGAGCGGGTCTTCCTGCACTGCCATTAACATACGACCCCCAGACTCAACTTCAAGGACAGGCGTGGAAAATCGGTGTTCAAGCCTGCAAAACTGCCCGGAGGCCCAGCGCTTCTAACCGCTCGGCGACATATTCGACCGGGAGGCCCATGATGGTGGAGATGGGACGCTGGTAATCGTCGATGATGATTTCGCGGCCTTCCTGGATGCCGTAAGCACCCGCCTTATCCAAGGTATTCACTAAAGACTGGTAGCGGGTGATGTCGTCCTCGCTCAAGGCCTTGAAGCGCACCCAAGCAGTGATGTCCGCTTCTTCCTGTAAGCCACGGTCGAGACAGACCAAGCAGACGCCGGTATGCACGGTATGCTCACGACCTGAGAGGCGACGCAACATCGCCCGCGACTCCGCTAGGTCAGCAGGCTTATTCAACGCGCTGTCGCCAAGGGCAACCGTGGTATCGGCGCCAAGGATGAGGGCAGACGGAAACTTCCGCGCGACGGCCATTGCCTTGAGCCGAGCATTATG
>CAIYAN010000144.1 GCA_903924185.1 uncultured Opitutia bacterium
GCGACGGCTAGGCCGAGAATCGCCACCACTTGGGTGATGCGGGTATTCGAGATACCGATGTTCTTAAGCGCAACGGGCAGGGCTTCCTCCCTGATCGCCGCCGGTAGCGCTTGGAACAGGAAGCCGCCGACGACCCACAGCCAAGCTAGGCGCGGTCGGGTGATCTGGGCCGGCGCATCCATGGCGCGGACTTAAGAAGGGTCGCCCAGCGAGGACCGGCCGTAGTGTTCTACCGAACGGAAGAGACCATCAAAAAACTTGGCGACCGTGATGTTGAGCCCGAGCACTTCTTCATCGGTCAAATCGAGCATCTCACCGGGACGGAAGGTGCGCTGGGTATCAGAAAGCTTTGAGATCGTCTTGGTCGCCTTATTCAGTCCACCGGTCAGGTTCACTTGCGGAGTGCCCGTAAGGCCCAGTGGGCGCTCGACGGGCGTGTTCTCGGGCAAGTTCTCGGGTGATTCATTGGGCACTTCAACGTCCTTCATCGCCTTGAACTCTAAGGTCAGCGAGCCGTCGGGCGTGATGTCATCGTTGGTAACCATGCCACCGCGGACTAAGACGCGCAGAGCTGCCGCGAGACTGAAGATGCCATCTTCCAAGTCGCAGATGATGTCAAAAGTCGCTTCCAATTCGTTGAACTTTTCTTGGAGGTTCAACCGGCAGAAGGCCTCATGTTTCTGCGCAATCTGTTTATCGAGGTCTGGTGAGACCTGCTGCTGCTTGCCGCGGACCCGAATGAGGGTGCAGAGCAAGTGACAGTGATTCATACACTCCGCCGAGAGGCCAATGAGGTCGTTGATGCTGGTACGCAGCATGAGATTGCGAGCGTAAGCCAACATCTGATCGTGCGGCAGGTGTACCTGCGGGGCGGGCATCACGCGCGAAACCGTTGAGTAATAGGCGTAAGCCTTGGGGTCGGCGGTGCGGAGACCAGCGAGGCTATAGGCCAACATATCGTGCTGGCGCTGCAGCATCGACAGGAAGTTGCGGCTGATGTTTTGAAGCGAGATGACGTTCTCGCCTTCAGGAGGCTGGACGGACGACATGATTAGGCAGAAGGGGGTGGGGGGTCGGACTTAAGGTGGCGGGCACGCTTGCGGGCTAAGAAGCCATCGGCACGGGGCTGCGGCGTGGAGGCAATCCAAGCGATGGCAATCGGAGCGGCTTCGGCGAGGGCCAAGGAGGGACGACTGACGAGGCCGGGGTAGCGGAAGACGTGGTCCAGACGAGGTTGGAGATCGCCATGGATTTCAGTGCCACTCAGCAGTAGAGCGAGGTGGCGGCCAGGGACGCGAACGGGGGTGCCGAGGTCGACCTTGCGGCCAACGCCAGGCGTGAAGCCGACGATACAGCACTTATCCTCGACGAGCTTGAGGAGGCCACCGAGAGCGGCGGCGCGCATGAGGCGGACATGCTCCATGGCCCCACGGGCGAGGGACCAGACATCTGCGTTAAACGCGAGCTTCTCGGTGCCGGATGAAAGCAGTAGCCGATGAATCCCAAAGGCACTCATAGTTCGGGCGATGGCCGCCAAGTCCGCTGGGCGTGTAATGTGGTCGGCGATGACAATCGTCTCGTGTTTCTCGCGCCATTCGGAGAAATCCGACACGCGCACGTGGCCGGGCTCGGGACGCATGGTCACCGCACAAGCGTCATGACAGGACTCCTCGCAGAGGTACGACATGTCGTCGGGCGAAGAGGTCCGCAACTTCACGCCGAGCGCCTCGAGGGCGATGACGTGCGGCGCCAAGGCCGCGACAAAAGCAGAGGAGGCATGCACCTCGCGGAGGGCTTTCGGGTGCTCCAGGATACAGGCGATGACCGCGTCGATGCCTCGTAGCACTAACCGGTTGGGGTTGGCTTCATCGGTACTCATAGGATGCGTCCTTCGTCAAAATCAATCATGTCGGCAAAAGAAATGACGTCGGTGCGCTCGGTTGCACCCATTAAGCGCTTGGCGTTACCGAGGGCTTCGCGACCCATTTCGCTCATGCCTTTCTGGACGAGCTCGCGGTTCCATTTATGAACGAGTAGGTCTTTGGGGAATAGTGCGAGGAGACGAGCGTCGAGGTCAGCTTCGTCCTGGGCCTCACGTACGCATTGGATGACGGCTTCCGGAGTAACGTCGAGGTGGGCGCAGAGGAAACGGTCGAAGCCCTTACAGAAGTTACGTTGGTAGGACTTAGGTAGCTCCCCCTTGAGATGCTTCCGAATCTTCCCAAGGAAGCGGGCCAGATGCAGCAACCCAGTGGCACGATGCGGAATATAGGCCGAGGGGAGGTCGAAGCAGATCTCGCCGGTCACTTCGCTGAAGCCGTTGGGGCGGTGGATAGGTTGGTCGGTCATCTGGGTGGCCCGGACTTAGTCGTCAAGGGAGCCAACACTTTACCAATGATGAGGGCCGCCTTGGCGAGGTTTTCCGACTGGGCGCGCACAAAGTCCTCGGGTTTTTCGGCTTTAGGGCTGTTCCAGGTCCCTTGACCTTCGGCGAGGAGGTGCCCAGCGTCGTTTTCAACCCGGAAGCGCAACTGGAGGACGGCCGTTCCGTGGTTAAGGGCAAATTGGTCTACATCGATAAGCAGGACTAGGTGGCTCTCACCTGGGGCTTGGTTGGTGACAGGCCAGCCGGTATTCTTGACGAGGTGCTGGCCGAGGGCCTCAGCGAGTCCGCGGTCTAAGGGGGTGGCCCAGCGTTGCGAGTCCTCCACCTGGACGTTGTTCGCTTCGTCAATCAGGACCAGAGTCGGTCGACGGACCGCGGACGGTAGGGTGACCCTAGGGATGAAGAGTAAGGGACCTTTAAGAGTCGGAGTTGCCTGCGGGGCGGCCAGCTGATGGAACAAGACCGACTCGCTCTTTTTATCGAAGACGATGCAACCCGTGAGCAGTAGACTGGCCGTCAGGAGGGTGAGGAGGCGCGAGGTCATTTGGTGACAGGGGTCTCGGGCGCAGGCTCGACCTTCTTGTCGGGAGCGCTGCGTTTGCTTCGGCCTTGGATGATGGTTTCTGGATTACGCTCAAGGAAGTCGGCCAAGGAACGAATGGCCGTGGCGGCTTCGGAGACGTCGGCCAACGCCGTGTCGAGCTCACGCCGCGTCGGGGAGCCAGCCTTAGTCAAGGTTCGCAGGTTTTCGGCCGTCTCATTCAGACGTTCCAAGGCTTTGCGACCAGCGGCGGCCATCGACTTAATGTCGTCGGCAACCGGGTCGACCTGTTGATTGAGGCGTTTGACCAAGGAATCCACAGACTTCATCGCTGCGGAAAAGTCTTCGACCGCCTTGGTGATAGCAGGGTCGCCAGTAATACGGGCGATGTTATCGGAAGCCCGGACAAGGTTGCCGTTAATTTTCTCGAACTCGATCTGGGAAGCCCCCTTGTCGATACGCCCGAGAATGGAGTCCACCTTCTTCGTGATGGCCACGAAGTCCACGCGGCTCAGTTGATCAAGCGTTTGCGAGACAGCCTTAGTCAAGGCCCCGAGGTTAGACGGCAGCGTTGGAATTTCCGCTTGGATTCCCTTGGTGTCGTGTAGTTTGTAGGCCGTATCGGGGAAGTAGTCTAACTCGACGTAAAGCACGCCCGTGATGACGGACTGCTGTTGAAGCTTGGCGCGGAGGCCCTTCTCGACGGAGACGCGTAAGCCGCTTTTGTCGACGAGCGCTTGATCGAGGCCGCGGCGGGTGAGAAGGTCGGGCGTGAACTCCATGACCACTGGGATAGAATAGTCAGACGGGGCCTGGCTCTCCGTGCGCAGTAGCACTTGCGAGACCTTACCAATGGTCACGCCGCGGAACTTGACAGGGGCACCGATATCGAGCCCGCTGACGGAGTCATCGAAGTAAGCGAGTGCGGTTGGCTTGGCGCCAGAGAAGGAGCCGGCACCGAGAAGAATAAAGGCGGCGAGAAAGAGCACGACGCCGCCAGCGACGAAGGCACCGATTAAGGTCTTATTGGCATGGCGTCTCATGGTTTAGGATATCCGGGCGAGGGTAAAGAAGGCGTGGGCTTTGGCGTGGGCTACTGGTGACAGGAAGTCCTTGGGTGGCGCGTAGGCGCCCATCCTGCCCGTATCGGAGTCGAGGTAAACGCAGAAGTCGGCGACCCGCAAGATGCTAGGCACTTCATGGCTCACCAGGATGATGGTCGTGCCGAAGGATTCTTTGATTTTAAGGATGAGCTCATCGAGCTTGCCGGAGGTTACCGGGTCGAGGCCCGCACTGGGCTCATCGAGGAACATCAC
>CAIYAN010000145.1 GCA_903924185.1 uncultured Opitutia bacterium
CGCGGCGAAGCCACGCCCCTACCTTCGAGACAGCTGAGGTTGCGTCCGTTTACTGCGCGGGGGCCGACAACGGCGTGATCACGGGGACCTTAGTCGGGTCTTGGGCTTTCGGACGGGGGTCATGCCAGCGGGCTCGATCAGCAGGGGCTTGGCGGTCTAGCCAGGTACCGAGGCGAATTCGGAGGTTCCGTACTGATTCGGAGGCGCTGGCTTCGAAACGCGAATCCCCAGCGTCGGCGTCGTTGGCCTTCACGGTGCCAGCACGCATGCCCGGGAGCGCCAGCACGGCCGCACCGACGGCATCACGGGTTTGTCCGGAGACCGCCGAGTAAATCGTCAGGTACTCTGCGAGCTGTTGGCCCGACCGGTAGGCCTTGAGTCGTAGGCTCGGGGCGACGCCGGTGGGCGTGGGGTAGAGCAGGGCAAGGTCGTCGGGCTTGGACCACGAGTCAGCCTTGCCGATAGTTTGCCAAGGGACCACGCCATCGGCACCGAGGGCCCAAGTTTCCACGCACCAGGCGACATCAGTCGAACGAGAGGTCCCGAGCTTGCTGGCTGAGCCGTACATGTAGATCAACTTACCATCGCGTCGGGCGGCTCCGATGACACGGTCGCGGTAGGGACGTAAAGCGCCAGAGGCGACTTCGACGTTGGTGAGTCCATCGAGGAGGTCGCGTTGCCATTCCGGACGGGAGATATCGAGGCGGAAGGCCATGCGTGTGTTCGGCACGGCGGAGACGCCCTGCCAGAACTCTAGGCCAAACCGCCGCAGGGCCCAGAAGTCCTGCGTGTGCGTGGGCTCGTCGAAGATCCACGGCGCGGAGGTCGCATCCCAGCGGCCACGCGACTTCTTGAACTCCACTTTATTGTTCAGGTAGAACTCCGCGACGGTCTCATTCCAGCCGCGGTCAGCGAAGTGTTGGGCAAAGGCTTGGCTAGCAGTGCGGAACTCCCGCCAATACTCGTCACCATAGGCCTGCTCAATCCAGTAGCCGCCCTTAAAGTGGCGTTCATGGTTCATCGGCCAGTTCTCGTTCAGCGGTAGGTAGAGGGCCTCGACGGGAACGCGTCCCCGCGGTAAGTCGGCGAAAGCCGAACCATCCAAGAGCGGACCGTGCTCCGCATCCCATTGCGTCCAGTCGAACGTGCCGTCAGCGCGGACCTTAGGTGCCGCGTTCACCTTACCGCTCCAGCCGTAGGGCAGGATGTTAAGCGTCAGCCGATGCTCATGGGCTAGCCGATAGAAATCCCGTCCGTGATTCGGCAGGCCGTACCCATTCATCTGGGCGATGAACGATAGCTGGTCAGGTAAGCAGAAGTTCCAGACCGTGATTGTGAACGGTACGGACGCCCCATCGACCTTCAGCGTACCCTCGTGCTTTCCCGGACGTGCGTTCTTCGGAATCTGGAATTCCAGTAAACGGCCTTGGGGTGAAGCCTTGAGTGGGTCGAGGTGCGGTCCGACGGCAGGTAGATCAAAACGACGGACAGGTAGGTCAATGGTTACGGATTCCGGCGTCTGTTCGAGTAGGATAGTCACGGCCTCCCCGCGGGCCGCGTAGAGGTCAAGTGACCTTAAGGGCGTACCGCATTCATCGTAGGCCTTGAGTGTCGTCGGTGCGGCGGCGACCTGCAGGATGGGTGGCAACGAAGCTGGCTTTGCCTTGGTGGGCACAACGACGGGGCTCACCGTTGGAACCTTGGCGACGGGCGCATCGTCCAGCCAAAGCAGGAAGTACGGCACGAACCGCTTAGGTCCCTCGCGGCTGGTTACATAACGATTGGGGAAGAGCCGGTAGTCGATCGTGTTACCTTGCCGCGTGTATTCGCTGCCCACGTCGTCCATCACGAAGAACCCGTGGCTCCGTCCGTCCAGACGAGCTTGCACCACCTCGGGCTTAATCGGGATGCGCTGCCAACGGCTGGCGTCGGGCGGTGACGGGTCACCGAAGCCCCAAATGCTTCCCCGTTGTCCAAGGATCACGGAGGTAAGGTCAGGGCCATCCTCGGCCCAGCGGGTCACATCGGTCTTGGCCCAACGGAAGGAACTGGCACCAGGAGTGCGGGCGTAGCTGGACCCTTGGCCTTCGACCCATTCCTGAGCAACGGACGAGACGGTGATACGGCCGAGTGTCTCGTTGCCTTCGAGGTGAACAGCGAGGACCGCCTGGGTGACGCGCTTCCCCTGGAATTTCGTCGGGTCGAAATCGATAAGGAAGAACTCTTGATGGCCCTTTAACTTCAGTTTGCCGGAGGCGCCATTGTTGCCTTCGACTTCTTTGACGTAGGACGAAAGCCAGGCATCGCGGCTGACTTCGACACGGATCGGTTCGGCGGCTTGGCTGGACAGTGCTAGCAGCCACGCGGCGATGGACACCAGAGATAGGGGAAGCCTTGGCATAGGGGTGTGTCGGCATCTTGCGGCGGACTTGAGCACTTTCCAGAAGGTTCTTCCTTCCCTC
>CAIYAN010000146.1 GCA_903924185.1 uncultured Opitutia bacterium
AACTTCTTCACGTAGGGGCAACCAGGGTTGTACCATTCGAGGACGACGGTCTTGCCCTTGAAGTCAGACAGCGAGACAGTCTTGCCGTCCTTATCCTTGGCGGTGAACTCAGGAGCGGGCTTGCCAATTTCTACAGCGGCCGAAGCAGCTAGAGCGACGAAGCAAGCGAGGAGGGAGGTGAGGAGACGCATGGGTGTTTTGGGTGTGAGGTGATTTGTAGGGGCTTCCTTACACATTACAACCCCGACGGTGTGCTGTCGTTACACTGTAACCACGGTTAAAGGCTGATTTTCGCTAATTTTTACTCATGGGTTGCCAAAAAGGACAAAAAGGGGGATTTAGACCCTGCTTATGGCTGACGCCCGTTCCACCGCCTTGGCTTGCGCCACTGAAGCCTCCCTCTGGGCGGACATCCACGCCCGTGCCCAAGTCGTGGCGCAGGCCGAGCCGGCGTTAGTGCCGATGCTGAAGCGCTACGTCCTAGACCGTGCGACTTTCGCGGAGGGTATCGTCCGTCGCCTCTCCGAGCGGATTGCGCCGACTGGTAATGACGTCGACTCTTTGGTGGCTGCCATGCAGCAGGCGATTGCCGCCGACCCAGAGATCCTTGCGCAGATGCGGGCCGATATCCGGGCTACTTTGGAGCGCGACCCCGCCACGGAACATGCGTTGATCCCGTTTCTTTGGTATAAAGGTTTTCATGCCATTTCGCTGCATCGCTTGGCTCATTCGCTATGGAAGTCTGGCCGCCGGGAACTCGCCACACATTTGCAGTCGTTAATGTCCGAGCACTTAGCCGTGGATATCCACCCGGCTGCGTCTTTCGGTGTCGGTATTCTCTTGGACCACGCCACCGGCTTCGTCGCAGGGGAGACCGCCGTCGTCGGCGACAATGTTTCTTTCCTGCATGAGGTGACCTTAGGTGGCACGGGCAAGGCTCGCGGCGACCGTCACCCGAAAATCCGTTCGGGGGTGCTCATCGGCGCGGGTGCTAAGATCCTCGGTAACATCACCGTCGGCGAGGGCGCCAAGATCGGCGCTGGCTCCGTGGTCCTGAAGGATGTCGCCCCGCATACTAGCGTGGCGGGCGTGCCCGCGGTCGTGATTGGTCGAACCTCGGTCGATGCCCCGGCGCTCGACATGGATCACTCCCTCTAAGCGATGTCCTCTGCCAATCGCCCGCAGGAACGTCCCGGCGACACCCGCGTCCTCGATTGCCTTTATCGCGTAGGCGCGTTCGTCAACGCGACCGAAGACCCCCGGGAAGCCCTCGACTTCATTCTGGCTGAGATCGTCCATAGCTTGAACGCTTCCAGCGCTTCGATTGCGTTACTCGAGCCGACGACAGGTTCGCTCCGGATTGAAGTGAGCAATGGGCTCGCTGCCGACTCGATCCAACAGGTCATGGCGCAAGGGCAGGGTGTCACTGGCTGGGTTGCCTTACATGCACGCCCCTTATTGATTCACGATGTCTCTAAGGATCCACGTTATGTTGAGCTACGCCAAGGCATTCGGTCAGAGTTGGCTGTGCCGATGGAGCTCATGGGGAACGTTATCGGCGTCGTCAATTGTGACTCCGATCGCTTGGCCGCCTTTACGGAGGCTGATGTCGCTTTTCTATCGCTGCTGACCAACGAGGCTTCCAAGGCCGTCGGTCGTATCTGGTTACTCCGGCAGTTGCGTTCCAAGGCCGCCCAGTTGGAGGCGCTCGTCGGTGCCGCGCAGGAATTAGCCCGGGAACGGGATGAGCCGGGCATTGCGGCGGACTTGGCTCGGCATACGCGGGCCTTACTGGGTGCACGTGCAGTCGCTTATTATCGGCTCAACGATCGCGAGCTAGCCTTGGGCTTCTTGGACGGCGAGTGCGCCGGTAGCGAGTTCAACCCGATCACGAGCATTGATCAGACCTCCATCGGCACGGCCGCGACCCGTCGGCGGGCGTTGGTCGTACCGGTCGCGGGTAAATCCGAAGAGCACCTCTTCACGCGCCTCGTCGACCCCGTCGCCTCGTCTTCCTTGTTGGCCGTGCCCGTGCGTTATGAGGATGAGACCTTTGGCGTGCTGGTTTGCGTGTCGATGGGACCCTACCGTTTTTCCGATGACGATAAGCATCTCGTGACCGCTCTGTCATCATTTGGTGCGTCCTCGATTCAGAATGCCCGTCTCTACGCTAAGGTCTTTACGGTCGAAGAGGGCCTCCGCCGCAGCGAACGTCTTACTGCGCTCGGCTTACTTTCTGCCGAGGTGGCGCACGAGATTCGCAATCCGCTGACAGTCATGAAACTGCTCTGCGATACGTTGGGTCAAGGTTTAGCCTCCGATGACCCCAAGCAGGAGGACCTCGGTGTTATGCGGGAGAAGGTCACACATATGGAAGGCGTCGTGTCACGCGTGCTCGGCATGAGCAAGGCGCAGTCGGGGGCCTTTAAGTCTTTCCCGCTCGATGGGGCTGCGGACAGCGCGGTGCTGCTCCTGCGCCTGAAGTTCCAGCAGGCGGGCGTGGAGGCTACGGTGGTCTCGGACCCCGACTTACCGTTTGTCGAAGGCAACCCTGGTCAAATCCAGCAGGTCTTCCTGAACCTTCTCCTCAACGCCGTTCAGGCCATGCCCAAAGGCGGTAAGCTGTCGTTGCGGGTGGCGCGCGAGCCTGGTCCGCAAGGCGAAGTCATCTCGGTGCGCATCGCGGATACGGGCTCGGGTATTTCCCCAGAAATCCTGCCGAAAATCTTTGAGTCGTTCTTTACGAGCCGGGAAGACGGCACCGGCCTCGGGTTGGCCATCGTGAAGCGCATCCTCCGCGATCACCGTGGCGATATCGTCGTCGAGTCTTCTGGACCCGCCGGGACGACGTTCAAGTTTTGGATTCCGGCCCAGAAGTAAGGAGTCGCTTAGCGGCGGTCCACACGACGGGCACGAAGGAGACGACGACTACGATAAGGATGATCTTGTGGAGTTGATCAGCCAGGGGCGTGCCACCTAAGAAGTGGCCCAGCCAGACGAGCGAGCTGACCCAGAGGGCCCCGCCGAGGCTATTCCAGCGCAGGAAGCGGGCCGTCGGCATCTGGCCCATGCCTGCGGCAAAGGGTACAAAGGTACGCATTAACGGAACATAGCGTGCCAGGACGATAGCGAGTGGTCCTTTTTCAGCAAAATAGCTGCGGGCCGCTTCGAGGTGTCGGCGTTTAAACCACCAGCTGTCGGCGCGATTCGCCATGATGTGGCCATATTTACGGCCGAGCCAGTAACCGGTCTGGTCCCCGATGATGGCCGCGGCCGTCAAGGCCAAGGTGAGTTCCCACGGGTTAAAGAAGGCCGGGCGATCACCGTTGGCAACGGAGAGGACGCCTGCCGTGACGAGCAAGGAGTCGCCGGGGAGGAAGAAGCCTGCGAGCAAACCGGTCTCCGCAAAGATGATCAGGCACATCAGGGAGATACCCCCGACTTGGATCATCTGTCGGAGGCCTTCGGCGGTGTGGAGGTGGGACCAAAGGTCGCTGAACCAAGGAAGCATGCGTTCACTAAGAAGGGTTTCACCCGCTTGGCAATCGCCTTGAAAGCTGCATCCGACCTCGCCACGCTCTGGCCCACCGATGTCGCCTGAATTTGAATCCTCCGCCGTTCGTCTCCGGCACTCCGCCCTGCAGCATGGGTTGGCCGGACAGGCGGCGCAGGAGGGGTCGGTCGTCCCGCGGGCCAAGGCTTTTCTCCTGGAAGCTCGGGAGATTCAGTTGGCCGCGCATCGGGCGGGCATTCCGGGTGATGAGGTCGCCAAACTTCGTTCCGATGCGATTGATATCGTCATCGACGCCCTGTACCTCCGCGCAGGACCAGCCGCCGCCGGCCTGACACTGGTCGCGACGGGTGGCTATGGTCGCGCGGAGCTTTGCCCGCTGAGCGATATCGACCTCTTGGTCTTGGTGCCGGCGCATACGGCAGAGACCAAGCAGGCCGTGGAAACGATTCTCTACCCGTTGTGGGATGTCGGTCTAAAGGTCGGTCAATCGGTCCGCACGGTCGCCGAAGCCGCCGATTATGCCCGTAATGACTTACACCTCCACGTCGCCTTACTCGAGACGCGTCTCCTGTGCGGCGAGCGCTCACAGTTTACCCAGCTGGAAGTCCGGTTGTCCGAGCTTTTGAGCGGTGAGGCTTGGCAGCCCTTGGCTAAAGCCATCGTGGAGTCGCAACGAAAGCGTCGTGAAAAAGCCGGCGGTAGTGCCTACCTTCAGGAGCCCGACCTAAAGAACGGGGTAGGGGCGCTCCGCGATGTCCAAGGTTGCGTTTGGCTGGCCCGCATCGCCCGCGGCGTCGCTGGCCCGCGTGGCCTTGGCGCCACCGGCTTTCTCCCGACGTCCGACCTTGCCAAGTTCGAGCAGGCTCGGGCTTGCCTATTGCGCCTGCGGTGCGAACTCCATTTTCAGGTGACCCGTCCGACGGAGCAGCTTTCCCTTGAACGCCAAGACACGATTGCCGAAGCCTTGGGTTATCCTGGTGATCTGAAGTCACGTATCGGCGCGTTGATGCGTGATTATTTTGACGCCGCCGATCACGTTCGCCGTTGCGCGGAGATGGTCGAGGGGGCCTTGCTGGGAGAGCCAGAACCCGCCGGGTGGGGCGAACCCATTTTGGTTGATGGCTTCCGTCTTGTGCCCGGTGGCACTGTGGCGGCGCAGCATCGCCTTGTCTTTGAAGAAGACCCCGGTCGCCTCGTCCGCCTCTTCCGTTTATGCCAAGTCCATGAGGCTCGCCCAGAGCGGGCACTTTCCTTGTTAGTCCGTGAGCGGGCCCACCTGCTGACGGCCGAAGTGGCCTTTACCGAGGAATCTTGCAGTGCCTTGCGGGCGATGCTGACCGAGGCGGGCCGCGTCTTCGGCGCCCTGCACGCGCTCCGTGAGCATGACCTACTTTACCGGCTCGTGCCGGAGTTTGCTGGTTTACACTGCTTGGTGCAGTTTGAGTTCTATCACCGTTGGACCGCGGATGTGCATACGCTCCGTTGTTTGATGGAGTTAGACGAGATTTACGAAGGTAAGACCGAGGTCGATCGGCGCTATCGCGAGGTCGTCTTGGGCTCGGAGGCGCCCTCGTTCCTCTACGCCATCCTTTTCCTGCACGATATCGCCAAGGCGGGCGGCATCGCCGGACATGCCGAACGCGGCGTCCCCATTGCCGAGGTCGTCCTGGAGCGCCTCGGCTTCGACACCCGCGAACGTGAAGTCGCTGCCGCGGTCATTCGCCACCATTTAATCATGGGTATCTACTGGCAACGCCATGACGTAGATGACCCCGCCAACATCGAGCGCTTTGCATCGATTGTCGGCGATGAACAGGTCCTGCGGAGCCTACACGTGCACACCCGTTGCGATGCCCGCGCCACTTCGCCTGACCTTTGGACGAGCTTTAAGGATGGCCAGCATTGGACGCTTTATCGTCGCACCTTAGCCAAGCTCGCCGGCGAAACCGAAGCCGAGGCCGAAGTCGCCGCGACGGCCTTGCGCGAACAGACCGCGGAACTCTTGGCAGGGACCATACCAGCGGATGAATTGGAGGCCCATTTCACCCAGATGCCTTCCGGGTATTTCTTGCACGTCGCGCCGGAGGATGCGGCAGTACACGTCGGGTTAATTCATCGCCTCATCGCCACCGTCGCCCACGAAGATGCCGAACAGTCGCTCCAGCCGATTGTGGAGTGGCACGACGACGTCGGCTCCGGTCAGTCCGCCGTCACCGTGGTGACGTGGGACCGCGCTGGCCTCTTTAGTCGCATGGCGGGGGCTTTCGCGGTCGCTGGCATCAACATCGTCTCTTGTCGCGCGTTCTCGCGTGAGGACGACGTCGCGATCGACTTCTTTAAAGTTGTCTTACCGGTCGGCAAGGAACTCGGTGCCAAACAGAAGTTCGCCGAAGCCTTAGCCAGTTCTTTGGTCGGTGGCTACGACCTGATCGACGAAGTCGGCCAAGAGGAAGTCCGGGCCACGCTGACGGCCCCGCGGCGGAAGGCCTTTGTGCCACTCGCCGCCGAGGTTAGCGTCTATTACGAAGAAGCCTTGGGCCGAACGGTGGCTGAGGTGCAGTGTAACGACCGACTCGGCCTCTTATTCCGGATGGGCTTGGTCATTCGTGGGGCCGGCTATGCAATTACTTTTGCAAACATCTCCACCGAACAAGGGTTTGCCTTGGATACCTTCTACCTGACCCCGGAACGTGGCCTGACGACGACCCCGCAAAGTCCCGAGGCGTTAGCGGACGGGCTCCGCCAAGTGGTTTCCTGAATTAGGTCCCCCTTGCTTCGGCGAGGAAAAGGCTTAAGGCTATCTAGGTATCACCGCCATGACCTCAAACCTCCTGCACTTAGGTCGTCTTTGCCTCGCGCTGACGGCCTGCCTTAGTCTCTCCGCCGCCGAATCCACTGCGCCCGCTTCCAAACCCATGACCACTCCTCCTAAACTTGAAAAGGCCACCTTTGGCGCTGGTTGCTTCTGGGGCGTCGAATACCAATACCGGAAGATTCCGGGCGTCAGCGAAGCCTTCTCAGGCTACAGCGGTGGTAAGACCGAGAACCCCACCTACCGGCAAATCTGCCAGGATAACACCGGTCATGCCGAAGTCATCGAGGTCACCTTCGACCCAGCTAAGGTCAGCTACCGTCAATTGGTGGAATATTTTTTCCGGATGCATAACCCGACTCAGGTCGACCGCCAAGGCCCGGACGAGGGGGACCAGTACCGCTCGGTGATTTTCTTCCACTCGCCTGAGCAGAAGAAGGTCGCTGAAGAGGTGAAGGCCGCGTTGACCGCCGCTAAGGTTTATGCTCAGCCCATCGCGACCAAGATCGAAGTCGCGCGCACTTTCTGGAAGGCCGAAGAGTACCACCAGCGCTATTACGAGAAGAAGGGTGGCCGTCCGTATTGCCACCTGATCGAGTACGCTCCGGGCAAGTAAGTTCCGTGGGGGCCACGCATCACGGGTCGGACGCGTCTTTGCCGGGTTTCGGCCAGGCGGAGCCTGCCCCGGAAGTGCCTACCCGGCGCCGGCCCGTGGCGGCACGCATGCGCCCGCGGAATCTCAGCGAGGTCGTGGGCCATGCCGCCTTGCTGGGCCCGAACGCGTTGTTGCCCCGCCTGATCAAAGCCGACAACTTTGGCTCGCTGCTGTTTTACGGTCCACCGGGATGCGGTAAGACCACGTTAGCCGAAGTGATTGCCGCCGAAACGGAGTCCACGGTCGTGCGCGTCAACGCAGTTCTTTCTGGCACGCCCGAACTTCGCGAGGTCCTCGCCGAGGCCCGGCGCTCGCCCGCGCGTAAGACCGTCCTCGTGGTCGACGAGATCCATCGTTTCAATAAAGCGCAGCAGGATTTACTCCTGCCGGACGTCGAAGCCGGCGTGGTGCGTCTCATCGGTTGCACGACGCATAATCCGGGACTCTACATCGTGCCGGCCTTATTGAGCCGTAGTCATTTATTCCGGCTCGATCCTTTGGGGGTCGACGAGATCGCCGCCTTCCTCGCTACGGCCTTGGCGGATGCCGAACGCGGACTAGGTGCCTTGGGCATTAAGGCCTCGCCAGCAGTGCTGCGCCAGGTGGCCGAAATGGCTTCGGGCGACTTACGTCGCGCCTTGAACTGCCTCGAGACTTTGGTGCTGTCGGCCCCTGCCTTGGGGACGGTAACGGATGAGGCCGTCGGTGCTTTCGCCCGTGAGCGTCGCATCCGTTACGATGATGGCGGCGACGACCATTACGATACCGCCTCGGCCTTTATTAAATCTGTCCGCGGGAGTGATCCCGATGCGGCGCTTTATTGGTTGTTCCTGATGTTGGCGGGTGGCGAAGAGCCCCGCTTCATCGCCCGCCGACTCGTGATTTGCGCTTCTGAGGACGTCGGGTTAGCCGATTCCCGAGCCTTGGGCATTGCGACCGCCGCTTTTCAGGCCTGCGAAATGGTGGGCCTCCCCGAGTGTGAGTATGCCTTGGCGCATGCGACGCTCTTTCTCGCCTTGGCCCCGAAGAGCAACAGCACGACCCTGGCCATCGCGGCGGCCAAGGAAGCCGTCCGTTCCCAACCTCGGCAAGAAGTCCCGTTACACCTCAAGGACGCCCACAATGCTTTTAATAAAGGTCAAGGGAACGGCGGTACTTACCAATACAGCCACGATTTTCTTGAAGGTATCAGTGGACAGGACTACCTCAGTAAACCGCTGTCACTTTATCAACCCGGCCCGGCCGGTGCGGAGGCGGGTCTCGCGGAGCGCTTAGCGCACTTACGGAAACTTAAAGAAGCGATTCGCTCGCGCGGAGGTCGCCCGTGAGCAAGGTTGCGCCGCGGTTGCCTTGGTTTGGCCCTGGCCGCTTTCCTTTGTACCTTGCTCCGATGGCTCGGCATACCGACGTCGCTTTCCGTCAGCTATGTAAAGAGCAGGGGGCGGACGTCATGGTCAGCGAGTTCGTCCAGTCGGAAGCGCTCATCCGTGGTAACGCCAAGGCCTGGGAGATGGTCGACTTCACGGAGACCCAACGTCCCATGGGGGTCCAGATCTTCGGGGCGACCCCGGC
>CAIYAN010000147.1 GCA_903924185.1 uncultured Opitutia bacterium
ATCGAAAAACCGCTGAGCCTTCCTAGATCAGGTCAGCAATCACTTCTTGGCCGGCGTCGCCTTCAGCGGATGCTCTTTGAGGATTTCCTCGGTCATGTAGAAATTAGTACGCTCCTGCGTGGCGGCGCGCACTTTGGCGACTTGGGCTGGTGAGATCAGCTTGCCGTTGTTGCCGAAGGAAAGGCGGGTGAAGTTGAGCACGGCGGCCGTCTCGGCATCGTTAAGCATCCCGCCGAAGCCCGGCATGGGGGGCACGCCTTTGCTTGGGTCGAACGATTGGCCGTTCACCGTGATCGGTCCCCAAAGGCCTTTGAGGATGATCTTAATCAAGCGCTCATCGTCCTCGAGCCAGTCGCTCTTGGCTAAGGGCGGGTAGATATTCGCAAGGCCCTTGCCGTCGGCTTGGTGGCAGGTCGCGCAGTGGCCATCGCGGAAGTAGATTTCGCGCCCTTGCTGGAAGACCTTGTCTTCAGCGGCGGTCAGCTTGCGAGTCGGTTTGGGGGCGGTGTCGGCTAGCGGCTGACCGATCTTGGACTTACCCGCGAGGTATTCAACCGCGGCCGGATTATCTGCGAGGTCGAGCTGGCCGCTGGCCTTGAGGGCAGCGACGTCGTCCTTAAGCGTGTACGAGAGGGCGTAATGAAGCACTGGCCCGACCCAGCGATCGACGGGCTTCCGAAAGGCCTCGAGCGCGATCTTCGCGCCGTCGGCGTTGTCGAGCCACGTGGCCGCGACAATGGCCGTCAAGCGCACGCGCGGGTGTTCGTCGCGGACCGCTTCTTGGAGCAAGGCAACGTGATTAGGAATCTGGCGGTAACTGTGACGGAGCACATCGGCCGCCGCGGCGCGGGCCTCGAACTGCTTGGCTTGGAGCAGACGCTGGATCAGTTCGCCGTCGGGTTGGTTCTGCGCCCACGTCGCCCACAGGGCTTCGCACAAGTGGTGTTCGTAGGCGGGATCCTGCGGGTCGAGCTTCGCCACCCAAGCCTTAATCGCGGGCAGGACTTCGGCCGGCGCGTGGCTACGTAGTTCGCGGCGCGTGCGGTAACGCGTGCGGTATTCTGGCTCCTTAAGATTTTCCAGTAGCTCCGCCACCGTGGCGCCGTCGACCTTGGCCGGCTTCACCAACGGACGAGAAGGGTAGGTGACGCGGTAGATGCGGCCATGCTCATGGTCGCGATTCGGGTCACGGGCGTTGTGCTGCATGTGGCCGATTAACGGGTTGTGCCAATCGACGAAATAGAGCGAGCCATCTGGCGCGAACTCGAGGTCAACGGGACGGAAGTTGCCGTCGGACGAACTCAGCAAGTCACCGTTAGCCTTACCCACGAAGCCCGCACCATCGTCGCGCTTGGAGCCGAAGCTAATGCCCAAGAAGCCGATCGTATTGCACGCCATGAAGTCGCCTTGGTTGACGTCAGGGAAATGACGCGAAGACACGAACTCGGCGCCCGAGCTCGGTCGGGAGCGTCTGGGGACGAACTGCTCTACCTTGGTCTGCTCGATGCCATAGGGCATCTTAGAGGACAGCGGGAGCGCCCACCAGTTTTCGCCCGGAGAGGCGTCGGAGATGAACGGCTGTTCCCACGTGTCGAAGGAGAAGCCCCAGGGATTAGAGATGTCCACCTGGAGGCGTTCGAGGCGGTAGGACTTCGGGTCGAAGCGCCAAGCACCGCCGTCATTGCAGCGTCGAGGGCCGTAGGGCGTTTCGACTTGGCTGTGCAGGAAGCGACCTTCCAGTAGGTAGAAGGCCCCCGACGCGTCGGCGCAGTAGGCGGAGATTGCGTGGTGGGAGTCGTGAGAGTCGAAGCCATGCAGGACCAACTCCATGCGGTCGGCCTTGCCGTCCTTGTCATCGTCGATGAGCAGCGCGAGGTTGGGTTCCTGGGACACATAGACGCCTTCCGGTGCGAGCTCGAAGCCGATGGGAATGTGCAGGTGGTCGGCGAAGACCGTCTGCTTGTCGGCCTTACCATCGCCATCCGTGTCTTCGAGGATGATCAGCTTGTCATTGGGTAACGCATCGCCTGGACGGTAGTGCGGGTACGTCGGGGTCGTCGCCACCCAGAGGCGACCTTTGCCGTCGAAGGACATCTGAACGGGCTTCTTGAGGTCCGGGAATTTTTCCTCGGATGCGAACAGCTCCACCTTGTAGCCGGGCGCTACCTTCATCTTGGCGATCGACGCTTCGCCGGAGAGGAACTCGGTCGGGTTGCCGTTCTTCATGTCGGGCTTGAAGTTCGAAGGCACGGGCGGGAGCGGGAGCGTCTTGCTATCGTCGACCGTCAGGTCCGTCCGTTTCCCTTGGGCGAGTCCGTGGATGAGGTCGTCGCGCAAGGCGGTCATCTCGCGGGCCTTGGCTACTTCCGCCGGGTAGTTCTGGGTGCCGAAGGGGTTGTAGCGTTGGCCATGGGTATGCACGCCATTGACGATCGCATAGTCAGTGTTCCAGAAGAAGTCCTTGGACTTGACGGCGGTATTGACGAGGCTCTCGTCGGCTTTCGAGGTGCGGGGTGCTGGGCCGTAAAGACCGTCGGCCAGCAACTTAGCCATCTCACGGTAGCCGCGGTCGGTGGGGGCGAAGCCATTGATCGTATACGGCGTCTTCGCCTGGCCGTAGGCCGCCAGCGTCGGGTGGAAGAGGTCAATGTAGGTTACCCCGTGTTTCTTCGCGACGCGTTCCATGGCGGCGGCGTAGAGCTCGAGGTGGGCGTTCTCTGTCTTGCCATTAGGAAGGTCCCGTTGCTTCGACAGGTCTTCGAAGGCGATAGGCGAGACGAGCACGAGCCGGGGAGCGGTCTTGCCGTTGTAAGCCTTGGACAGCGTGTGAACGACGAAGGCCTCGACCTCGGCTTCGTAATTCGCGACGCGGCCGGGGCCATCGAAGGATTCGTTGTAGCCGAAGAACGCCACAACGGTGTCAGCCTTCAGGTGGAACAGCCATTGGTCGGGCGTAGAGAAGAAGCCCTTGCCGTTGTGCTGCGCGTATTCGGGGTGAAACTTTTCGCCGCCGGGGAAAGCCCATTGGCTGGGTCGAGCCGGGTGGGGGCGGAAAGCCGGCGTATCGCCGGAGCGCCCCATATTGCGCACGAACAACGCCTGCGTCGGAAAGCGCAGGTGGAGTTCGGTCTCGAGGCGGCCGTAGTAGGTGTCGCGTTCCGCGAAACCATTACCGATGAACACGACGCGTTCACCGGCGCTCGGCGGCGCGACGACTTGAGGGCGCACGGCCGTGGCCGCGGGCGGGTTCGCCGCCGGTGCGTGGGGCGTCGGCGTGCCCTTGCTGTTGTCGGGCCAGTTCGCTGCGTTCGCTTTGTCCTCGTTGGTCTTTAGCTGGCGAGGGCCGTTGGGGGCAGGCTGGGCGGTTACCAAGACCGTGGCGGCGAGGAAGGCGAGGGAGCGGGAGAACTGGCGCATGACAGCCGGCATCCTTAACGGCCATGGGGGAAAATCCAGCCCGTCCTGCTAGTCGGCAGGATTCTTTTTTAATCGATTAGTCCAGCGGTCACGGGCTACCCCTTGGACGAGGCGACGGATTCAGGGGGCGCTCAACGTGCCGTCGGCTTGATCAGGTACGCGGGGTCCTTCGCCCAGGCGTCGAGCTGCTTAGGATCCAGTTTGGCCTGTAAGATGAAGGGCGGCATCCCGCGACCGTCGGGGTGGTTCGGGTGAGTTGCGCCGGGGGCGAGAATCCAGTGACCGTAGGTGAGCGCGAGGACTTGCCCGTTAGGCAATAGTTCGACGCCGGAGTAGCCGCAGTCTCCGATGTTGCTGTTGGTTGAGTTGCCGTAGTTCCGGCGGAGCCGTAAGCGGTATTGACCTTCGCGCCCCGCCTCGAGGTCGGCGAAGGTGCCCATCCAGGCGACCCAGTCACCGTGACTTGGGTTGCCCTTATTCAGCGGGCTGTAGTCACGCATGAAGACCAATGTCCGTCCGTCTGGAAGGTTGACCGACTCGTGGCGGTGGCCAGTCAGCGCCCCAGGCAGTTCGCGCGGGTCCGTCCAGGTCAGGCCAGCGTCGTCAGAGAATGCCACCATCGAGTTGGTCAGGCGTTTCTCTGGGCGGAAGAGTAGGGCGATCCGCTTGCCGTCCGTCCGCGTCACGAGGCCGGCTTCGCAGAGACCGGCGCGGTTGGCGGCGGTCCGGCCCGCGGGGGTCGTGAATTCCATCCGTCGCAGGTGGTCGAAGCGCAGGGCGGGGGCACCACCGGTCGTCGCCTCTAGGCGCAGGTCAACGGTCCAGTTATCAAAAGCAAAGTCATGGAAGACGCCCCGCCAGCCAGGCTGGTCACCGGGCACGGGCCAGAGCGAGGCCAGCGCAACGATGATTCCTTTCGGGCCTTCCAGTTTCCACTGTTGGCGCTCTGACCAAGTGTCGCCACGGTCGTCACTCCACATCCATTCGATGATGCTTTTGCTCGGTTGGCACGTGACCAGCAGGATGCGCTCGCGACCAGCGGGTAGGTCGAGTCGGTAAAGTACAGGCGTTTCCTCCACGCGTTGGGCCTTCACTGGTAGTGGTTGCCAAGAAGCCCCCGCGTCGATGCTGCGGCGGAGGATCAGGTTACCGCGCCCATGGCCATCCGGGTAGGCCACGACCAACGTCTTGCCATCGCGCAGCAAGACCGTTGAGGGGTGGCCGAGGTAGGATGGGCGACGTTCGACCGTGGTGAAGAGGCTATCCTCCTTCATCAGGTCGACCATCGGGATGGAGAAGTCGCGCCGAGGTTCTTGCGCTGAGGTGTGGTGGGCGATCAAACCGAGTACGAGCAGGGCAACGAGGCGCATGGGGCCATCGTCGCCTTTGCGGGTCGTCCTGCCAAGCGGGAACCCCGCCTGTCCTATCGTGGTCTCGTGCCGTGATAGCCGGCGGTCAGCGAAAGGCCTTCAGTTCCGCTTTGATCTCAGCGTGGCGTTCGGCCACCCAGGTAGGTTGGCCCGCTGGAAGAATGACCGAGGCCTCATTCCTTGGGCGGCAAAAGCAGGGCTCAGGCGGGCCTTGACCGCTTCGCCGTGAGTTGCGACCCGCTCAGCCCTTGTGGCTTTGCCGCCGCAACCGTCGGCGACGACGAGTAGGCCGATGATGGCAAGGGAACGCATCAAAGATGCAGGCACTATTTCTTCACTGCCGAGTAGGCCTTGCCGGTCTCGGTGAGTTGTCCGTCTTTGGTGAATAAGGCCGATGTGCCGACCCCAGAGTGGTGCCAAGCGTAGCGGGAGACCCATGGCGTCTTTTCCATGAAGGCCGTCGTCTCCGCGATGAATGTGTTGACTTGCGCTTGCGTGAACTTCGTCGGGTTCTCCGCCGAATCCGCGTTCGTCTGTGGGGCGAACTCGGTAACCCAAAGCGGCTTTTGGAAACGTGCGTGAATCTCTTCCAGGTCCTTGATGAAGCGCACTGAATCGGCACCTTTATACCAATGCACTGAGATGGCATCTACCTTAGGGTTGGCCTTCAGGAAAACGGTCAGCCATTCGCTCTTCAAGGGGTTACCGGCGAGGGCGGGGGCGATAATCGTCTCCGACTTAGCGACTAGTGCTGGCCATTTCTCGAGCGCCTCCGCTGGGGTCAGGTTCGCCTGCTTTAGGTGGTCAGGCTCGTTGAATCCGAGCAGAATTTTTTCCTTACTCTTGGGAGGTTCGCGTCGGCCCGAGAAGGTCATCGGCACAAACTGCGCATGCGTTGTCAGTTTCGTGCTGTCACCCCAATTGTAAAACCAGCCGACCGTGAGCAACTCGAGGTGATGGGCGTCCATGCCTTTGCGTTCTGGTAAGCCGAAGCCCTTTTTCGCGATAGGCTCGGCCTTGGCCGCGGGCTGATCGGCGGCGCCGAGTAGCGCAACGAGGCAGCACGCGAAGAGGGTAAACGGCAGGCGAGGTTTCATGGGGCAGCGGTAGCCTTGTGGAATGATTTAAGGTGTCAACCGCCACGCATGTTGTCTCCGGGCGATTACTTGAGGGCTAGAGAGACCGGTGGATCCAGTTCGTGAGACCTAAGGATGTTCGGAGCGTACCCAATGGTAGCCGTCTGAGGCAGTCACAGTGTATAGGGGGTAGTCGTTAGGGGAAGCCCTTGCTAACGTCTCGGTGGACCACCCGATAGTATTTCTGGGTCTCCAAGGTGTAGAATGGGGCGCAATGAATCCCTCACATACGGAGACTATCCATCTACTTTCCTCGCCGAAGAACGCCCGGCGTCTTCGTAAGGCCTTAGCTGAATTCAAGGCCCGAAAGTTTAAACCTGCACGTCGTGGCTGAGGTTCGCTCGTTATCGGGCGCTTGGCGTGATGAGGCCTCTTGGGCTTGGAGACTGGTGCCAGTAAGCCTTCGCTGCGAGATGCTCATGTCTTAATAAGTCCTAGGTTTGGCCTTCGCCCGTTGTATTCTAAGGCGTATAAACTTTAGAGGAATTTCGGTGTTAACTATATTGGATCCCTTTATGCGCCCCTTGGCTTACCTTCTATTTTCCCTCTTGGGTGCCATCCAAGCGCCCGCGCAAGGAAAGCTCCGCGAGCTGCTCACGGGTCGACCGCCCGAGGGCTTTACGGAGCGCACCTGGACGGTCGATGGCGTCAAGCGCACGGCACTTATCCGCGTCCCCGCCGATCCGAAGGCGCCAGCGCCGGTGGTCTTCTGCTGGCATGGACATGGCGGTAATTCGGCGCAGGCCGTACGCGGTTGGGCTTTCGATAAGGCGGACCCCACTTCGATCCTGATTTACCCGCAGGGCTTGCCGACCGTCAGCCCGCTCGTCGATAAGGAAGGCCGTTATTCGGGCTGGCAGTCGGCGGTCGGAGATGGAGGCGATCGGGATATCAAACTCTTCGATACGATTCTTGCGGACCTCAAGAAGGAGCGCTCGGTTGATGAACGCCGGATCTACTCCATGGGTCATTCTAACGGGGCCGCCTTCAGTTACATCCTTTGGCAGGCTCGACCTGACGTCCTTGCTGCTGTCGGCTCGGTCGCGGGGTCGTTAACTATCAAGGCTCGCGACCTTAAGCCCCTGCCAGTGATTCACGTCGCCGGCGAGAACGACCCCCTCGTTAAATTCGCTTGGCAGCAGGCGACCTTTGCAGCGGTGCGTCGTTTCAATGGATGCACCGACGAAGGTAAGCCCTACGCGAAGGAAGGTGTCCTTGAAGCGACGCTGTTCACCTCGTCCAAAGGCACGCCCCTCGTGACCGCCATCCATCACGGTGGCCACGAATACCCCAAGGGCTCTTCGGAACTGATTGCCCGGTTCTTCAAAGAGAATCCGAGGAAGTAGGAGAGGGAAGAGTCGAGGGAAGAGTCGAGGACAGGGTCGAGGGCAGGGTCGAGGGCAGGGTCGATGACGGAGTCGAGGATTGGGTCGAGGGCAGAGTCGAGGACAGGATCGATGACAGGGTCGATGACAGGGTCGATGACTGAGTCGAGGACAGGGTCGAGGGTGGAGTCGAGGGCAGAGTCGAGGGAAGAGTCGATGGAAGGGGCGACGGGGTGTTTTGGGCTCTAGCGTTGCCTCTGCCTTGATCTGCCTTTGAATACGCAACGATGAGCCTACCCCGCCTCAAGCGACGTCAATTCCTGCAGACCTCGACGGCTTTGACGCTGGGGGTTTTGGCGCCTGAGTTGCTCGCCCAGGTCGCTGCGACCGCGGGGTCCGCCGGCCCCTTTCAGTGCCTGGGCCTCCGTATTGGTGAGGTCTCCGAGAGCACGGCCTTCGTTTGGACGCGTCTGACCGCTGCACCGACCCGCAATGAGCAGGGCACAGTGATTCCCAAGCGCGGCAAAGAAGATAAGAAGCGAGGGAAAGGTGAAAGTAAAGTGACCGACCAAGTAGACGAACTTTCGGGGGCGTGTCCCGGCGCGGCTGGTCAAGTGCGTTTACGTTATGGCCTGAAGGAGGATCTCAGTGATGCAGTGACCACGCCGGTAATGAGCGCGGCGGCGGCTCACGATTATATTTCGCTTTTCAAACTGACCGGACTTCAACCGGGCGCTAGCTATCACTGCGTCAGCGAAGTGATGGGTCCGCAGGGAGCGCTCGTGGCGGGAGCCGTGCGTGGACGATTCGAGACCGCACCGTTGCCCGATGCTCCTAGCCGGCTCCGCTTCTGCGTGATGACCTGTCAGGGTTACGCTGATCGTGGTCATCCGGAGGGCCATGATATCTATCCCGCGATGGCCGCCTTCCGGCCGCAGTTCACCTGCTTGACCGGTGATCTCGTCTATTACGATAGTGGCGATCCCGATGCCGTTAACGTCCGCCTCGCTCGTTACCATTGGGAGCGCATGTTCAGCCTCCCGCGCTTGGTGGCCTTTAATAGCAACCACTCTACCTATTGGCTCAAGGACGACCATGACACCTTGAGTAACGACTCGGGCCCGGGTGCGAGCATGGGCGAACTGACCTTCGCCCAAGGGCAGGAGCTCTTCCGCCAGCAAGCCCCGATGGCACCCGATGGACCGAGTTTCCGAACCATCCGCTGGGGCCGTGACCTTCAAGTCTGGTTCACCGACGGTCGGGATTACCGTTCTAAGAATAAACTGCAGGATGCGCCTGATAAGAGTATCTGGGGTCCGGAACAGAAAGCCTGGTTCAAACGCACTGTAAAAGAGAGTACCGCCACCTGGAAAGTGTTGGTTTCGCCCACCCCCATGGTTGGCCCCGATCGCCCCAATAAGCGCGACAACCATGCCAACGAA
>CAIYAN010000148.1 GCA_903924185.1 uncultured Opitutia bacterium
CCGCAGCTGGGTAACTTCCAAGGCCTCAGTTTACCGGGCGGAAACGCCCCTGTTTTAACCCCGCCGCCCGCCAAATAAGGCGACAGCGAGCAAAAGCCCTTGCCTCCCTCGGTCAGGGCTTTTTCGTGTCTTCTTCCGATGGTCCTCGCCGAAGCCCAGTCCCTCTCCACTTACCTGCCGGTCCTGATTCAGGCCCTCATGGGCTTGGCGCTGCCCGCCGGCATCTTGGCCGCCAGTCACCTCTT
Source organism: uncultured Opitutia bacterium (assembly GCA_903924185.1). GTDB lineage: Bacteria > Verrucomicrobiota > Verrucomicrobiia > Opitutales > UBA953 > UBA953. Next base: position 246 of record CAIYAN010000148.1, read on the forward strand.
CGGCCAGCGCGCGAAGGGCAACTACATCAAAGATAAGGCCTATGAGTGTGGCCTCCCGATGGAAGGTAAGCCGCATCCACGCTTCGCGGTGAAGTTCTATGTCACTGCGATGTTGTTCATCCTGTTCGACATCGAAGTCGTCTTCTTGGTGCCTTGGGCCCTGGTTTACCGTGAATTCCTCGCCGCTGGCATCGCCATCACGGCGGCTACGGCTGTCTTCCTCGGCACCCTCGTCCTCGGCCTCGCTTACGAAGTGAAGCGTGGCGCGCTGGAGTGGGATAAGTAAGCCTTACTTAAGCCTCAACAAAAAGGGCGCCCAATCTGGCGCCCTTTTTGTTTTCGAGAGACTTAACTTAGGTCGCGCAGACGCCGCAACCAGCCGGGAGGTTCAAGAAGAAGTCATTACCCTTGTCGTCCACGAGGATGAACGCGGGAAAGTCGACGACTTCAATCTTCCAAACCGACTCCATGCCGAGCTCGGGGTAATCGAGGACTTCGACCTTGCGGATATTTTCCTGCGCGAGAATCGCGGCAGGGCCGCCAATGGATCCGAGGTAGAAGCCGCCGTGCTTCTTACAAGCGTCGGTGACGGCCTGGCCGCGGTTGCCCTTGGCAATCATGACGAGCGAGCCGCCGTTGGCCTGAAAGAGTTCAACGTAACTATCCATGCGCCCTGCGGTGGTTGGGCCAAACGAACCCGAGGCCATACCGACCGGGGTCTTCGCGGGACCAGCGTAGTAGACGGGGTGCTGTTTGAAATATTCCGGGAGACCTTCGCCACGCTGGAGTCGTTCCTGCAGCTTGGCGTGGGCGATATCGCGGGCCACGACCAAGGTGCCGGTCAACGCGAGACGCGTGGTGACGGGGTGCTTGGAAAGCTCGGCGAGAATCTCGGCCATCGGACGGTTCAGGTCGATTTTAACGACCTTGGTGGCGTCGGCGTGCTTACGCGCCTCGGCCGGAATGAACTGACCCGGGTTGGCCTCAAGCTGCTCAATCCAGATGCCATCCTTATCAATCTTGGCCTTGGCGTTGCGATCCGCCGAGCAGGACACCGCCATGCCGATGGGACAAGACGCGCCGTGACGCGGGAGACGGATGACGCGGACATCGAGGGCGAACCACTTACCGCCGAACTGCGCGCCGATGCCGAGGTTGTGCGCGGCCTTGAGGAGTTCGGCCTCGAGGGCGAGGTCGCGGAAAGCCTGGCCGTGCTCATTACCCTGCGTGGGCAAAGCGTCGTAGTAATGCGTGGAGGCCAGCTTGACGGCCTTCATCGTGGCCTCAGCGGAGGTTCCACCGATGACAATCGCCAAGTGATACGGCGGACAAGCGGCGGTCCCAAGGCTCTTCATCTTTTCGGTCAGGAAAGCGACGAGTGACTTCGGATTCAGGACGGCCTTGGTCTCTTGGTAGAGGTAGCACTTGTTCGCCGAGCCGCCGCCCTTGGCGACGAAGAGGAATTCAAACTTCATCCCACCCGTGGCGGCGATGTCGACCTGGGCCGGTAAGTTCGTGCCTGTATTCTTTTCGGTGTAGAGATCGAGCGGCGCGAGTTGCGAGTAGCGCAAATTGTTCTGCGCGTAGGCTTGATAGACACCGAACGACAGAGCCTCGGCATCATCGCCGCCAGTCCAGACCTGCTGGCCCTTCTTAGCGGTGATGGCAGCGGTGCCGGTGTCTTGGCAGAACGGCAGCACGCCCTTGGCGGCGACTTCCGCATTGCGAAGCATCGCTAAGGCGACCGCCCGGTCATTGTCGCTGGCTTCGGCATCGGCAAGAATCGCGGCGACCTGCTGGAGGTGCTCCGAGCGCAGGTAGAAATTAATATCGTGGAACGCTTGATTGGCCAAGAGTGTGAGCCCTTCGGGTGCGACCTTAAGCACCGGCTTACCGTCAAACTCGGCAACCGAGACGTAGTCCTTGGTGACCAGACGATACTTGGTCGTATCGGGTCCCAGCGGGAAAGGTTCCTGATAATGGAATTGCGAGGCCATCGGCTTCTAATGAAACGCCTCAAGGCTTAGTCGCAAACGGAAACCGAACGAGGTCGGGGACTCGCTTAGGCCTTAGCGAACGGCAACGCCGCGGGCACGCCCAGCACCACCCCGCCGCTCACTGCCGCACAAACCGTCCCCACTGGCTGGTCGAGGTTAACCAGTGCCAACCCAAGCGGGCCCGCCGCCGAACGGACCTTACCGACGACCTTGCCCGCAACCGCGAGCTCGGAGCCGGCCACTAAAGGTATGCCGTCGGTCGATTCGACGCGGCGCAGGATTCGACGCAGGGAACCCATGGACTGAATCCGAGCCATGACTTCCTGGCCGAGGTAGCAGCCCTTCGTGTAACTGACCCACGGCTCGAGGCCGCACTCCTGTGGAAACTCGTTTGCACCGCAATCCGCGGGGACCGCCGGCACGCCGGAGTGGATGCGTCGGGCCTCTAGTTCGGCGAGGTCCGTAAGGATGGTCGGTGCGGTCGCGCTCACGGAGGTCAGCACATCCCAAGCCGGGACACCGTAGCGCTGCGTCGCGAAAACGCGCGCGTCAGCGAGCGCGGGAAGCTCACCCCATGCCATCCAGCGACGCCAAGATGGAGACTCATCCGTGGCGACGACGTCGTCCGCAATCACGTTGGCCGTCACCACGGCAAGCAGTGCCTCCGCCGCCAAGTGCGGCGCCAAGAGCAGGAACGAGCCGTCGGCTTCCTTGCTCACCACCGTGTGGGCTAGTACTCGGCCCTTGCGATTCAACCACAAGGCATCGACGGACGTGACGCTGCGGAGGTCGGCGGTGCACTGCCCCTGCAGGAAAGTGGCCGCGTCCTCGCCGGTGACCCGGACGACCGCGGTGTCGGCGGCGGCGAAATGCGAGGCCATTAGAGGATGACCCAAAGCCAGGCCAGGGCGTGCAGGACAAGGTTTGCGTAAATCGCAGCCATCACGTCATCGAGCACGATACCAAAACCTCCGGGCAGCTTCTCGAGTGCCTTGATGCCGAAAGGCTTCGTGATGTCGAAGAGTCGGAATAGCAGGAACCCCAGCAGAATAAAGAGGAGGCCCGTCTTCGAGCCACCATGCATGGCCGGCCCTAAAGGGTTAAATAGGTAGACCAGCGGCATGGCGACAAACTCGTCTAAGTTAATCTCTTGCGGATCTTTTCTGCCGATGATGGCCGCGGCGACACCGCATAGCACGATACCAAACAGGACCACCAAACAATCAAAGGCTAACTCATGCTGCCAACCCTTGTTGTAAGCGAGGCGCACCACTAAAGCCCACCAGAGGACGCCAGCGGCGGAACCCCAAGTGCCTGGCGCCCGGAGTCGTCCCAGCGGCCCCAGCGTCGCAATACCGACCATCATTCAGACAAGCCCGGCAAGTGCCGGCGATGGCGGATGAGGTAACTCGCACCGGAGATGACCGTCAGCGCGACCGAGAGCCAGAAGAGGCTCATGATAATCACTTCCCAGCGCTCGTGCCAGAGTGCGGAGAGTTTCCAATGCGTCTCATAAGCGCGCAGGCCGATGAGATGGCCGATGGCCAAGATCTGAAGAAAGGTCTTAATCTTACCGAGCCCCTCAGCCTCGAGCACCTGTCCCGAAGCCGCTGCCACGAGACGCAGGCCCGTAATAAGGAATTCGCGGCAAAGAATCAGCACCACCCCAAAGGCCGCCAGCAGGCGTTCGCCGTCCGAGGGGCTCAAGTAGCCAGCGGCAGGTAAGTCACCGAGCACGGGCCCAAGCACGTGACGACCAGGCAGGCAATCGGCAGCCATCAAACCCACGAGCAAACCGAGGATGAAGATTTTGTCCACTAAGGCGTCCATCAACCGGCCGAAGTCCGAGACCGCCCCTAGTTTACGGGCGACCCAGCCATCAAAGATATCGGTCAAGGCCGCCAGAATGAACAAAGCCAAGGCGGCGCTAGCCCATACCCCCGCCCAAGAGGTCCAGAGTGCAATCAGGAAGACCGCCGGTAAGCGGGCCGCGGTGAGGAGATTGGGGATGTGCCGAAGGAAACGCATGCGGGCTTGCGGGGACAATGTTCTGGGGCGAGAGTCAGCCGCAACAGGAAAACAATGGCCCTCAAACCGCGCATCGCCGTCTACCCCGGCACCTTCGATCCGATCACGCTCGGGCACCTAGATGTGCTCCGTCGCGCCTCCCGGCTCTTCGACCGCGTGATTGTCGCCGTCGCGCCAAGCGACTCCAAGAACCCTTTATTCCCTTTGGAGGAACGCCTGATCATGGCGCGCGAAGCCTGCAAGGGCATGGGCAAAATCCGCGTCCGCTCCCTCGACGGCCTCACGGTTGAGTTTGCCCGTAAACAGAAGGCCGTGGCCATCATCCGGGGCCTCCGGAAGTTCAGCGACTTCGAGTTCGAGTTCGACCTAGCCCACGCCAACCGCCTCATGGCCCCCGAAATCGAGACGGTGGTGCTCATGCCCAGCCAAGACCAGTTTGTGACCTCGTCGACCTTCGTGAAGGACATCGCCCGCCATAAACTGTCCCAAGCAGCCGCTTTTGTGCCCCGTTGCGTACTGCCGCGCCTCAAAAAACGCCTAGGTTCAGCCTAAAAAGGCCCTTCCTCCGCTGTTGACCGTGGGGGAATGTTCCGTTTGCTCCCCCTTCCCCCCCTTGCGAGCCCGCTAGGGCGGCTCCCAACCCTCCTTTCTATACATCCATGGACATCAAAATCCAAGTTACCAACCCGACCCGCCGCTCCGTCACCGTGACGATTCCAGCAGCCACCGTCGCCGCCTCCGAAAAGGAAGTGATCAAGGGCTTCACGCGCGAAGCCGCCCTCCCCGGCTTCCGTCCAGGCAAGGCGCCCGAAGCGATTGTCCGCCAGAAGTACTCTAAGAACATCGCTGATGAAATCAGCCAGCGCCTCCTCGCCCAGGGCTATGATCGCATCAAGGAAGAGAAGAGCTTCACCGTCTACACCCTTGCCGACGTCCAGAAGGACGAATCCGTTCAGGGTGCCGACGTCGTCATCCGCTACGAAGTCGATGTCCTCCCTGAATTTAAGACCCCCGATTGGCAGAGCATCAAGATTGCCAAGGAAGTCGTCACGGTGACCGACGCCGAAGTTGCCGAGCACCTCCAGAAGCTCCTCCAACAGCGCGCCCGTTTTGAAAAGACCGAAGCGGCCGCCGCCAAGGGCGACTACGTCCGTCTCAGTTACACCGGCACCGTTGACGGCCAAGCCGTCAAGGAAGTCGACGCCGAGGCCGGCCCGCTGGGCTCGTCCGAATCCAGCTGGGAAGAAGCGGGCTCGGAAAGCGAAGTTGTCGCTGTCCCCGCTATTGCCAAGGCCATCATCGGCCTGAAAGCCGGCGACACCGCCAAGGCGGAGCAAGCCTACGGCGCCGACGCCACCCGCGAAGCCCTGCGCGGCAAGACCGTGCAGTACGCCCTCACCGTCTCCGAAGTCCGCTGCAAGGAAATCCCTGCCGTGGATGAAGCCTTCTGCAAGTCGGTTGGCGTTAAGGATGAAGCCGACCTCCGTGACCAGCTCCGCAAGGGTATCACCGGCACCAAGGAACAGGCCGCCGAAACCGCCCGCCGCGAAAAGGCCCTCGACGCCCTCATCGCCGGCCTCGATCTCCCTCTCCCCCAGTCCGCCGTCGATTCGGTCGCTAATGGCCTCTTCAATGAGTACCTGCAGCTCCGCATCCGCAATGGCACCCTGAAGCCCGAGCAGTTCGAAGCCCAGCGCGAGGAAATCATCACGGAATCCCGCAAGGCCGCCGAAACCAAGGTCCGCGCTCAGGTCGTTCTGGTCCGTATCGCCGAAGAAAACGGCATCGACCTCACCCGCGAGGAATTCACCCAGGCCATCCTCCGCGAGGCCTACCGCACCAACGTTCAGCCCGAAAAGCTGGCCAAGGACCGCAATCAGCTCCAGGTCCTCCGCCGCGATGCCGTCCTGAATAAGGCCCTCGACCTCGTCCTCGACGGGAAAGCCCCAGAAGCGGTTGAGAAAGCCTAAGGTCCGGGTATAGTAACCCTCACACTTCCCCACCATGTCCTACATTATCCCCAACGTTGTTGAAAGAGATGCACGCGGCGAACGGGCGTGGGACATCTACAGCCGCCTCCTCAAGGATCGCATCATCTTCCTCGGGGCCCCCATCTACGACGACGTCGCCAATGCCGTCATCGCCCAGATGTTGTTCCTGCAAATGGAAGACCCGAAGAAGGACATCTCGATCTACATCAACTCCCCGGGCGGCTCGGTCACCGCGGGCATGGCGATCTACGATACCATGAACTTCCTCACCTGCGAGGTGAACACTTACTGTATCGGCATGGCCGCTTCGATGTCGGCCGTCCTGCTCGCCGCTGGCACCAAGGGTAAGCGTCACGCACTCCCTAATTGCCGCGTCATGATTCACCAGCCCAGTGGCGGTGCAACCGGCCAGACGTCAGACATTTCTATCGCCGCTAAGGAAATCCTCCGCTGGCGCGACACGCTCAACCACGTCCTCGCTAAGCATAGTGGTCGCACGCCGGAGGAATTGCAGCGTGACTCGGACCGCGATAATTACATGACGGCCGAGGAGGCCAAGGCCTACGGCCTCGTCGATCACGTCGTCCTGCCTAAGGCAGGCCGCGCTTAATCCTCATGGCTGGCGACCAGGCGGAGTGTTGCTCCTTCTGCGGCAAGCCCGCCGCTCAGGCTGGTAAGCTCATTGCTGGCCCGAAAGGTATCGGCATCTGCGACGTCTGCGTTTCCACCTGTGGGCGCCTCATCGACCGTGAGCGCACCCGCGAGGGTAAGCCCAGCGCTGGCTCGGCGGCGGGTCCGCTCATGCAGGCCGGCCCGGCCAAGTATGTACCGACGCCCGTCAAGCTCGTTGCCCCCGCGGCCCTCCGCGCGGAACTCGATATCCACGTCATCGGTCAGGACCACGCCAAGAAGGTCCTCTCCGTCGCCGTCCATAATCACTACAAGCGCCTCAACGATCGCCTCACGCAAGCCGCGGGCGGCGACAAGACCAACGCCCTCGGCGAGGTCGAACTCGACAAGAGCAACGTCCTCCTGATTGGCCCAACTGGCACCGGCAAGACGCTCCTCGCCAAGACGCTCGCGCGCATGCTCGACGTGCCGTTCGCCATCGCAGACGCCACCACGCTCACCGAAGCCGGCTACGTCGGCGACGACGTTGAAACCGTCGTTCTCCGCCTCCTCCAGTCCGCCGACATGAACGTCGAGCGCGCCCAGCGCGGCATCATCTTCATCGACGAGATTGATAAGATTGGCCGTAAGTCCGACTCCGCTTCCATCACGCGCGATGTGTCTGGCGAAGGCGTCCAACAGGCCCTACTCAAACTCCTCGAAGGCACGGTCTGCAACGTGCCGCCTGCGGGCGGTCGCAAACACCCCGAGCAGCAGTGTATCCAGATTGATACGGGCGATATCCTTTTCATCGCCGGCGGCGCGTTCGTTGGCCTCGACCGCCTCATCGCTCGCCGCTCGGGCACCAAGGCATTGGGCTTTATCCAAGGCGGCGATATCCCGCCGACGCTTTCGGCCGAACAGGTCCTCGCCGGCCTCCAGCCCGAAGACCTATTCTCGTTCGGGATGATCCCCGAGTTCGTCGGTCGCCTCCCGGTCATCTCCGTCCTCGAGCCGCTCAGCAAGGATGCCCTCATCCGGATCCTCACCGAGCCGAAGAACGCCCCGACCAAGCAGTACCGTAAGCTTTTTGGCCTTTCGGGCATGAACCTCGAATTCACCGCTGAAGCCCTGGACGCCCTCGCCGAACGTGCGCTCGCCCTCGGCACTGGCGCCCGAGGCCTGCGCTCGGTCCTCGAAGGCGTGTTACTTGAGACCATGTATGCCCTGCCGGAATCTCCCGCTGGCTCAAAGTTCACGGTGACGGCAGAAGCCATCCGCGGCGAGAAGCCGGTGACCGTGACCGCTGCCAGCACGAAGGCCCGCAAGGGCGCCTAATTTCATGATCGTCTATCCCGCCATCGACATCCGCGGCGGTCGCTGCGTACGCCTCAGCCAAGGCCGCGACGATGCGCGCACGAACTATTACGAAGACCCGGTCGAGCCCGCCGTCCAGTTCGCTCAAGCCGGCGCGGAGTGGATTCACGTCGTCGACCTCGACGGTGCTTTCGGCGGCGCCCCGCTCAACCTGGCGACACTCGCGCGCATTGCACAGCTCGGCCCGAAGATTCAATTCGGGGGTGGCATGCGCGACCGCACCCTCGCTGAGTCCGCTTACGCTACCGGCGCCAGCCGCGTCGTCATCGGCACTCGCGCCGCGACCGACCCCGCTTTTCTCCGCGAGATGGCCAAGGCCCACGGCCCGCGCCTCGCCGTTGGCATCGACGCTAAGGATGGCCTCGTCGCCGTCAAAGGCTGGACGGCCGTGACCGCCCTGCAGGCCACCGACTTCGCCAAGGAAGCGGGTGAGCTTGGTGTCTCCACCGTGATCTATACGGACATCGCGACCGATGGTATGCTCACCGGTCCGAACTGGAACTCCCTCGAAGCCGTCCTCAAGGCCTGCCCTTGCGGCGTCATTGCTTCGGGCGGCGTGGCTGGCACGGAAGACGTCCGTCGCCTCGCGCAGATGTCCAAGGCCTACCCCAACCTCGTCGGGGCTATTGTCGGCAAGGCGCTCTACGAGGGCCGCTGCGATGTCGCCGGCCTCTTGGTCGCGGCCCGCGGTTGAGCCTCAGCGCGTTGGCGTCAGGGACGGACCGTAACCGCTCACGATACCGTTGAGGAGACGCACTTCATGTGTGATCGGAGGCACCGCGCGCTTTTCGGCCGCATTCTTCCAACCACCTAAAGCTTTGTTCGCGGCGGCATATTCGAGTTCCGCCGAAGTCGGGAGCATACGGTAATAGAGCATCTCCATCGTCCCATCCGCCGACGCATCGCTCGGCACCCCGAGGAGTTCGATGACCTGCGCACGGGTATCACCGACTTTGATTAGGTGTAACTTCGTGGCGGTGTGATTGCGCCATTCGTCCTCGGGCTGGGCGTTCTGGCAGGCCGTGAAGGTCAGGGTCAAAAGCAGCAGCGCAAGGATTCGCATGGCCCAAAACTTAGGCGGTTTGCCCGAAAGGGTCAATGCCGACCCCGCCCGACTGGGCGGAGGCTTGCCAAGGCCCACCGCCAAAGCCATACCCAGAAGCCTTATGGCATCTTTCCGGACCATGCTCGCTTGGCTAGCCTGCGCGACCTGCGCCTACGCCGCCGAGCTCACCCCCACTGAGGTCATCACCCAAGCGCGCGCCGCCCTAGCCCAAGACCCCGCCGCCCTCGCGAAGGTGCGAAGCCTCCAATTCGAACTGACGTCCGTCGATGCCGACGGACAGCCCGCTGGCTTCACCCTGCTCGAGGTCAACACGCCCGACCAGCGCTACCAGCTCAGCCTCAACGCGAAACGCTCCGTCGAAGAGATCCTCGCGACCAACGGCAACGAAGGTTGGCGTAAGTCCACGCAGACGACCCAAATCGGCGTACTGCGCTCCGAGTTTGTGAGCGTGCTCCGCGACATGGCCACGAGTGACCTGACTTTCTTCGCCGCCCCCGCCGAGCGCCAAGGCGTGGTGAAGACCGCGCCCGCCAGCGAAATCAACGGACGCAAGCAAGTGGCCGTGGAATACGCCTACAAGAGCGGCTTCCGCCTCATTCGCCATTTCGACGCGGAAACCTTCCGCCTCACTGCCACCGACCAGCCGATGCCAGACGGCAAGACGCAACGCCAACTGGTCATCGCG
>CAIYAN010000149.1 GCA_903924185.1 uncultured Opitutia bacterium
GCTCCCCACCCCCAAGGCGCCCCGTAAGGGCCTAGCCGAGATCAAAAATAAACAAAAAGGGCCCCGTTTCCGGGGCCCTTAGGTTTAACCTCTAATCCTAAGATTAGAAGTTGTAGCGAACCGAAACCGTCTTGAGGTTCGCGCCAACAGCAGCGTCGGTGATGCCGTAAGCAACCGAGAACTGCTTGTTGATGTTGTAAGCGAGCTCGTAGGTGTAAACCTTGGTCGAAGCGGTAGCGCCTGCACCGGAGTTGTAGTCGACACCCACAGCGATTTCGAGACCAGAGACGACTTCCGAGAGGGAGCGGCGGAGGTTCAGGCCAATGGTGGAGTTAGCGTCCTTGTTACCATTACCAACCGAGACGGTGGCGTCGATGCCAGCGCCAACGCCCTTGAAGACGTAGCCGAGGGCGTAAGACGTACCGGTGTTATAGTTGTCGCCGGTCGAGATCGTCGCGAGGACGTTCGAGCTACCCAAGAAGGCCGAAGCCGACAGGGTGGTGTTCTGTCCCTGGCGGGCGACAGTAACGCGGTTGTAGGAAAGACCGGACGGAGCAGCAGCGGTTTGAGCCGATGCAGCAGCAGCGAGGGTCGTGATGGTGATGATAGGTAGGATATGCTTCATAGCGGTGACACTATTGCTACAGGTCTGAAACAAAATCAAGCACAAATTGTCGATTTCCAATCAGAGGCTAAAAACCCCCTTATTATGCACAGTTCATTCACACCCCCTGTGAATAAGACTGGGGAGCCATGATGGTGATGCCTTTACGAAACTACCTTCCGGCCATCTGGGGACGGCTTCGACCTATTTTAGGCAATAGAATGAGGGGCTAGCCGGTGCAGCCCTACCCGGCCGAGTGCCTCAAAAGCGCCATCCCTAGCCTCGGCCTTTGAAACCTAGCGCACCCCTCAGCTCCCTACCCCTATAGAGAGGATGAGGTGCCCCGGAGCTGGCCAACAAAAAACCCGCCAGGCGAACCGGGCGGGCTTTGAGACGGTCGCCGTAGGGCGACTTACTTGCGGCGGAACTTCGAGTTGAACTTCTCGACGCGGCCAGCGGAGTCGACGAAGCGCTTCTCGCCGGTGTAGGCCGGGTGGGAATCCATGGTCACTTCGCGGCGGATCACGAAGTGCTCCACGCCATCAATGACCTTGGTTTCCTTCGACTTGAGGGTCGAACGGGTAGTGAACTCGCGGTTCGTGGAGACGTCCACAAAGACCACAGGGTTGTATTCAGGATGACCTTCCTTCTTCATATAAATCAGGGGTTTGCTAGGGGTTAACCTTGGCGGGCTTTGTAGCGCGGGTGCGTCTTGTTGATCACATAAATGCGACCTTTGCGACGGACGACCTGGCAATTAGGGTGGCGCTTCTTGAGCGACTTGAGGGAGGAGGAGACTTTCATGGTCTTGGGCCGAGGAATACGGCAGGTCGGCCAACAAAGCCCGCCCGCACACGGCTGTCAACGGGATTTCCTTGGCTGGACGCATTAGCTTAAAATCGACAGGATTGACGGCCATGGAAGCTCGCATCCGCTTGGCCGAAGAGGCCGACGCCCAGGCCATTAATTCGGTCTATAATCACTATGTCCGGACCAGTACCTGTACCTGGCACCTGACCGAAGAGACCGCAGAGGGCCGTATTCATTGGCTCAAAGGGCGTTCGCGGGTCCACCCCGTACTGGTCGTCGAGGTCGAAGGCAAGGTCGTGGGTTGGGGCTCCCTCTCCACTTATAACAGCCGCCAAGGCTGGTCGGCGACGGTCGAGGATTCGATCTTCATCCACCACGAGCACCACGGCAAGGGGCTCGGGAAGCGCGTCCTACGCGAACTCCTCACTCGGGCCGAGGCTCTGGGGCATAAATCGGTCATCGCCCGCATCTCTGGCGAACAGGCCGCCAGTTTAAAACTACACGAAGCCTGCGGGTTCACGCATGCCGGCCTACTTAAAGGCGTCGGCCATAAGTTCGGCCAAGACCTTGATTGCGCCTACATGCTCAAGTCACTGCGGAAGCCCTGACCTTGACACCCGCAGACCAAGCCCTTTGCTCGACCTCTTGTTAGTCGCTCAGGTGGTGGAATGGCAGACACGCTAGATTCAGGTTCTAGTGCCCATAAAGCGTAAGGGTTCAAGTCCCTTCCTGAGCACCCTTTTCTCCACCCGTCCTCTCTCCGAGGCGAGTGAGAGAGGGCCTACCCGCCCCGCTCGTTTAGATGCAAGCGGTGCAGGATACGATGCAGGATCGGCGCGATGAGGATCGAAAAGGTCGTCAGGAAAGCCACGCCGCTGAAGACCGCATAGGCCGAGGCGAAAATCTTGGCTGCATCGCTCGGCATCGGCGAAACGGGCCCCATGCCCGTGAGAATCATGCTAGCGTTCAACAAGGCGTCGACCCAGCCCAAATCACCAATCCAGTGATAGCCCGCCATGCCGACTAGCAGCGAGACCGCCAAAAAAGCCGCGGAGTAACCAGCGAACTTCAGCAAACGACGGGCAAAATGATCCCGGCTGGCTAAAGGCTGACGGTGGTGTTCGAACGACATTCCATGGATATACGCCCTGGTAGCGTAAGTTCCAATAGAATCCACCCCGCCCAAGGCCCCCAAACGCGAGCTCCGCCCTGACACTAGGGATTCTTCCTCATAACGATTGTTGTATCCAATAACCCTCAGGGCATCTTAGTAAAACACGTATGGCGGATCTTTCGACGCTGCCGGACCTCCTTCCTTGGCCCTTCTTGGTCTGTAACCGCCAAGGCTTGGTGCTGTACGCCAATGAACTGGTGTCGCGGACGCTCGGGCGCCGCATCAAAGCGGGCACCCACGTCGACCACCTCTTCCTCGAGCTCGACGACGGGCGAGCCGCCTCCACCCTGCTCTTCTCCGCCGCCCGCTGGTCCGCCTGGAGTGGCATCCTCGAGACCCGCGACCCACAACGCATCCGGGAAATTAAATCGGTCCGCGTCATCCTCCAGCCCGACCCCAAGCACGCGGACCAAGTCTGGCTGATTTTCTCCGACGACGCGCAGGTCAACGGTTCCGCCTTACTGACCCCGCGTTCGGAAATGAGCCTAGCCCGGACGCTCATCGATAACTCGCCGGACTTCATCATCCTGCGCGACCTCAGCGGCCGCATCCTCCACACGAGCCGGAACCTCGATGAATTCATTGCCCTGCCACACCGCGGCGCCGCCGTGGACCTCACCCTCGAAGACATCCTCGCTCCCGAAACCGCCGCCCGCTTCAAGGCCCTCGACGCGGAAGTCATCCAGCACGGCCAAAGCGTCCGCCATCAAGGCATGGACTTTACCAACCTCCAAGGCACGACGCGCCACATCAGCGTCGTCCACGAACGCATCAAGGGTGGTAACGGCTTACCCGCCGGCCTGCTGACCTTCGCCAGTAATATCACGGACTCGACCAAGGAACAGAACCGGCTCCGGATCGCGCTCGAGAAAGCCGAAGAACTCGGTGCCGCTAAATCGCAATTCGTCGCAAACATCACTCACGAGATTCGTAACCCCATCAACGCCATCCAAGGGCTTTGTGAAACGGCCCTGGAATCGCCGGCCCACGCCACCGAAGAAGCGTTCCAAAAAATCCAGCGGTGCGCCGTGGACCTAGAAGAGATGATCAAGGACGTCCTCGACTTCGCCCGCCTCGATCGCGGACACATCACCATCGAGCAGATTCCCTTCAACCCCATCCGGGCGCTCGAAGAAACGATGGCCCAGTTCCATCAGCAGGCCCGCCGCAAGGGCATTGAGTTCGCCGCCCTGACTGCGCCCGATGCGCCCCACAGCGTGCTGGGCGACCCCGTGAAATTTCGCCGCATCCTATCCAACCTCATCGGCAACGCGGTCAAGTTCACTGAAACCGGCCACGTCCACTGCCACCTTGAATTCGAGCCGCGGAGCGAGGGTCTCCGCACCCGTATCATCGTCGATGATACCGGCATTGGCATCCCGATTAACCGCCTCGAAAGCATCTTCGACCCGTTCACCCAAGCCGACGCCACGACCACGCGGCGCTTCGGTGGCACGGGCTTGGGCCTGACGATTGTCCGAAACCTCGCCCAAGCGATGGATGGTTACGTCAAGGTGCAGAGCGAACCAAACAAGGGCAGCCGCTTCACGGCTGCGCTCATGTTCGCCGTCGACCCGGCGGAAAGAGCCCGAGCCTTACCCTCCCTGCGCGATGAACGCGTACTGATCGCCGGAGGGAGTCCGGCGATGCGCCAATGGCTCTTACAATGCATCCGCCATCGGGAAGGCCATGGCCTCAGCGTGGCAACCAATGAAGAGGCTGAAAACGCCTGGCAGGCCGCCGCGGCCAGCGGCGAGCCTTTTACCCGGGCCTTACTGGACCTCCCCGATGATATTAACCCAAAGCTGCCGGCCATCCCGCGGGAATTGGTAATCCTCCTGACCTCCCCTGACCTCGAGCTCCGTGGCTTTAAGCAGCTGCACAAACCACTAACGCTCACTTCGCTCTGGTCCGAACTCGGGCACCACCAACCCGGTCCGGAAGAACAACCAGCGACGCCGCTAGCAGCGACTCCCCGCCGCCACCTGCGAATTCTCGTCGCCGAGGATAATGAAGTGAATCGTGAGGTGACGGTCTCCCGCCTCAAGCGGGCCGGCCATGAGGTGAGCGCAACCGTCGATGGTGCCGCAGCCCTGGAACTCTGGGGCATTAAGGAATTTGATGTGGCCGTGCTCGATATTCAAATGCCCCTGGTCGACGGCATCGGGGTCGCAGAGGGTATCCGTTCCGCCGAGTTCCAAACGGGACGCCGACGCACAATCATCCTCGCACTCACCGCCATGACCCAAGAGAGCGACCGCGTCCGCTGTGAACAAGCCGGGTTCGATGGCTACCTGTCCAAGCCGATGCGTGGCGCTGACTTAATCACTAAAATCGACCAACTGGTCGGCGAGTCTGCGGACCCCACGAACACCAACGAATTCCAAGCGGCCTTGGGCGAACTCGATGAAGAAGAGGCTGAAGACCTTCGCTGCGCCGCCCGCTCCTTCCTCCGCCATGGCCCCCAAATGGTCGCTGACCTGGAGGCCGCCCTCAATCAGGGAGACCCCGAAACGGTCATGCGCCAAGCCCACGGGGTCAAAGGCATGCTGGCCCTCATGGGATGTATCGAACTCTCCCGGGTCGCCGCCCAACTCGAACGTACGCCGGGCCTACCCCCTGCCGCAGAAACTTGCCAAAGACTCATCGGTGGCTTGCGAAGCCTGCTTCTGTCCCTTAGTTCTGACGTGAAGCTGACTCCCCATGGGCAAACCCAAGATCAAGCCGGAGATCAAGACTGAGACGGTCCCCGCCTTAGCGTCCAAGTGGAACGTGGTCGTTCTCAACGACCCCATCAACCTCACCGGCTACGTAGTGATGGTTTTCATGAATGTTCTCCGCATCCAGCGTGCCCTAGCCCGTAAATACATGCTGCAGGTGCACGAAGAGGGCCGCGCCACCGTCTGGACGGGTGAACGTGAACGGGCCGAGATGCTCGCCCTCGAGCTCCAACAATGGCACCTGAACGCCTTACTCGAAAAAGATGGCTGAGCTCCGACTCACGATGACAGCGGAAGCACGTAATGTGCTGACCGACCTACTCCGCCTGATCGCGCCGGCAGCCGCCCGCGTTTCGGTGAACCGCGCGAAGATTCCAGGCAACGACGCCGAGATCGCCTCCTTCTGGACGGAAACGCTGAGCTCCCAGGCGGCCGAAGAGGCCCGCCTCCTCGCCACCGCCTTCGCTAACGCCAAAGGGGAACCGGCGGTCATCGTACTTAAGAACGATGGGCAAGCATTTGCCTTCCTCCGCGCCTTATCCGCCGTCCGTATTGCCTTGCGTGAACTGGTCTTCGCCGATGTCCCCGACGCAGCCCTCGAAAGTTCCGAGCTGCTGGACGACGAGTCCCTGCCGACCGAGAAGCGCCATGCCTTGGCCTGCTACTCCTGCTTTGGGCTCCTGCAACAATCGCTCATACACCAGCTCGACCCCGAAGCGTTCGACTGAAGTTCGCCGAAATCGGTTGAAGCCCAAGCTTAGTTGACAACAACTGGGCCGTGCTCCGGGGCCTCCAAAACTTCCTTTCCCTACTCGTCCAAGGCTGGCGAACGCTCGCGGCCCTACCCCGTCCGCAGTTCCTGCCTTTCGTTGGCGTCGTGCGCTCGATGGATGGCCCGACCTTTAAGGCCGACCTCATCGCCGGACTGAACGTCGCACTACTGGCCTTCCCAATGTCCATGGCCTTCGCCATGAAAGCCGGCCTACCCGTCTGGTGCGGCCTCATTGGCTGTGGAGTCGCCGCCCTGATCGCCCCAATCTTCACGGGTTCCGCCAACCTCTCCGCAGGACCAACGAATGCTTCCGCCGCCTTACTACTCGGTGCCTTCGCCACGCTCGGCGTCGTCTCGCCCGACCAACGCGCAGTGGCATTGCCGACGTTAGTACTGATGGCCGGCGTCTTCCTGCTACTGGCCTCGTGGCTCCGCCTCAGCAGCTTCGCCGATTTCGTCCCGCGCACGGTGATCTCCGCCTACATTGCGGCCGCCGCCCTCCGCGTCATCGCGTTGCAGCTACCATTCACCATCGGTATGCCCGGCGAACATGGTACCGAAAGCCTCCCCGAAGTCCTCTGGTCAGCCGTCAAACTCGGCAAATACCTGATTAACCCGGACATGGGGTTGGCTATCATCACCGGCATCACCTACGGGCTCTTGCGCAAGCCCTATGGCGTCGGGAAGGCCATCCTCGTTGCCATCACCGTGGCGACACTCGGGGCGGTACTCGCCCAGTCAGTAGCTATGAATCAAGGCTCGCAGGGCCAAGTGGTGAAATCGGTGGGCGATGCCGCCCGCGCCGCCACCAGCCTGCACCTACCTGACTTCTCCGCCCGCATGTTGGCGACGCTCTTCTCACCGGCCTTGGCTCTCGCGGTGCTGGTCATCATCGAAGGCACAGCCAATGCGCGCGCCTCCGCCCTCAAGACCGGCCGGCCCTCAGACCTGCACCAAGAGGTCTTCGGCCTGGGCATGGCCAACCTAGCCTGCGCCTTCACGGGCGGCATGGCGGCCTCCGGCTCCATCAGTCGCTCCGCCCTCAACGTCGCCAGCGGCGCACGGACGGCTTTCGCGTCCTTGTTCGCCGGGCTCTTCATCCTCGCGGCGGCTTTCCTCGTGAGCCATTGGGTCGCGCTCGTCCCGCTCGCGACGCTCGGTATCTTGGTCATCCTCGCTGAGGTCGAGCTAGCCAATCTTTCGGCGATAAAACTCATCCTTAAGTCGAGCGCACAAGACCGCACGGTTTTCTTGGCGACGTTCATTACGGCACTCCTGGCCCCGCTCGACGTCGCCATCTTCTTCGGCACCGCCGTGGCGATCGCGTTCTACCTGCGCAAGACTTCCGAACCCGCGGTCGTGGAATACGACTTCTCCGAAACGGGTGAGCTGCGCGAGCGACCCAAGGGCCAAGCGTCGACGGGGATCTCCATCCTCCACGTGGAAGGTAGCCTCCACTTCGGCGCGACCCAAGCCTTTCACGAACACCTCCGCCGGGCCTCGGCTGACCCGAACCTCAAAGTGTTGGTGCTGAAGTTCCGCGAAGCCCATCACTTAGACGCCAATGGCGTGCTGCTGCTACGCGACCTCGCCGAGGCGTTGAAATCCGATGGTCGTCACTTGATCCTCTGTGAGGCTAAGCCCGACACGATGCGGATCTTCGTAAACGCTGGCCTCGTCGACGCGGTCGGCGCCGAGAACGTCATTCCGTGGGACGATACCAATCCCACGGCAGCGCTAGCCATGGCAGTCCGCCGCGCCCGGGCCTTGGCCGGTGGCGGTGAGGCCGTCTTGCGTATCGTGACGGCCCCGCATCCGGGCCTGCCAGCGCCGGCGTCAGCCTCCGGCGCCGACTGGCAAATTTAGTCGGAGAACGCCCTTTTTCGGGCACCCCAAAGCCTAGCCCTAGGCTTTTATGGCTGATTATGAATTCTGGCTTGATGCCCGCCCTCGGACTCGCCCTTTTGAGGGGGTTCGTTCGTATAAACGGACCCTCCCACTTCCTAGCACCATGAGCAACTACAGCGAAATCCAGAAACTCCTCGGTAACGATGCCGAATCCCTCCTCGGGTTCAGCAACCCGAAGATCAAGAAGGAGCAGATTCACCTGCCCCGCGCCGATTGGGTCGAACACGCCTTCACGGCGTCTGACCGCAATAACCGCGTACTCGCCAACCTGCAGCGCCTCTACGGCTCCGGCCGCCTCGCCAACACCGGCTACGTCTCCATCCTCCCGGTCGACCAAGGCATCGAGCACTCCGCCGGCGCTTCTTTCGCCAAGAACCCCATCTACTTCGATGGTGAGAACATCGTGAAGCTCGCCATCGAAGGCGGTTGCAACGCGGTCTGCTCGACCTTCGGCGTCCTCAGCAGCGTCTCCCGACGCTACGCGCACAAGATTCCGTTCATGGTGAAGATCAACCACAACCAGTTGCTCACCTACCCGAACGTTGGTGACCAAGTGATGTACGGCACCCTGAAGCAGGCCGCCGACATGGGCTGCGCCGCCGTCGGTGCGACCATCTACTTCGGCTCCGCCGAGACCAACCGCCAGATCATCGAAGTCTCCCACGCTTTCCAGCAGGCCCACGAGCTCGGCATGGCCACCGTCCTCTGGTGCTACACCCGCAACAACGCCTTCAAGACGAAGGACAAGGATTACCACGTGTCCGCTGACCTCACCGGCCAGGCCAACCACCTCGGCGTCACCATCTGCGCTGACATCATCAAGCAGAAGCTGCCGGAGAACAACGGCGGCTACCTCGCGATCCAGGCCACCGAGTCCTCGTACGGCAAGATCGACAAGCGTATGTACACCGACCTCTCGACCGATCACCCGATCGACCTCACCCGCTACCAAGTCGCCAACTGCTACATGGGCCGCATCGGTCTCATCAACTCGGGTGGCCCTTCCGGCAGCAACGACTTCGCGGAAGCCGTCAAGACGGCCGTCATCAATAAGCGCGCCGGTGGTCAGGGCCTCATCTCGGGCCGCAAGGCCTTCCAGCGTCCGATTGAAGAAGGCGCCAAGCTCTTGCACAC
>CAIYAN010000150.1 GCA_903924185.1 uncultured Opitutia bacterium
GCAAGGCCCCACTGACCGCCGGCATTAGGGATGGTTTCCTTCAACGGAGGCTGCGCCCCATTCCAGCGGAGACGATAAGCGTTGTAGGTCTGGTACAGGTTATTGTCCAAGGCCCAGATGAGGCCGCTCTGCTGGTGCTCAAGGTTGCCACCCTTGGGACCGCCCTGGAACCAGAGCTGCTTGGAATCGGCCACGCCCGTTCCCTTGGTATCGCGGTAGATGAAGATGTCCTGCGTATCGGTCTCGTTAATGAGGACACGGTCGTCGAGCGGTAGGACCATGCGCGGCAAGATGAGCTTATCGCGGTAGATCATGTGCTTGTCGAAGCGGCCATCGCGCTGGCTGCTCTCGTGACGTGAAACGACGCTGATGGGGTCATGCTCGTTCTTTCCGTCGATTTCCTGCATGTAGGTGCGAAGCTCGGCGACATACATCCGGCCGTTCCCGTCAAAGGTGACGTTGACGGGTTCGCGGACGCCGTCGCGTTCACTCAGGACGAGTTCAAGGCGATAGCCCTTGGGCAATTGAATGGTAGCGAGCTCCTGCTCTGGGGTGAGGGCCTTGACTGCCGGCTGCGGGGTGAAGTCAGGGACGTAGGCTGGCTGGTCGGCCGCGATCGCCAAACCACAAGCCGCCAAAAGATAGAGGGATTTATTCATGATAAAGCGAAAGGGGCTTAGAAGCCCTGCCCCTTGACCAACGTACGCAGGACAAAGACGTCGTGGTTGGAGGTGACGAAGAGGGTCTTGCCGTCTTCACCCCAAGCAAGGTTCGCCGTGGGCTGGTGGAAAAGAATCGAGCCGAGGTGTTTCCCTTCGGGCGAGAGGATGAGTACGCCACCCGGACCGGTCGTCCAGAGGTTACCGCGCTCGTCGACCTTCATGCCATCACAACCACCAGGGCGGTCGGCCTTCTTGAGCGGCTTAGCGAGGAAGACGTCCCGCAGGCCCGAGCCATCCAAGGCACAGGCCGTGACGCGCGGGTTCGCACCATCGGAGACCGCCAGGTAAAGCGTCTTCTGGTCGTTGCTGAGGGCGATGCCGTTCGGCCACTGGACTTCCTTAGTGACGAGCGAAACTTTGCCATCGGTCGCGAGCTTATAGACACCATGGAAACCTTGCTCGGCCTGCTGTCCCTTGGGCAAGCCATAGGGCGGGTCGGTGAAGTAGACAGAACCATCCGCGCCCACGACGAGGTCGTTCGGGCTATTGAACTTCTTGCTATCGAACGAGGTGGCCAGCGGCTTGAACTTACCGTCGCCGAGCGACTGACCAACGCGACGGGCACCATGCTGGCAGAGCAAGAGGTTAGCCTTAGCATCAACCGCGAGGCCGTTGGAACCCTGGAGGTCAGAAGGTTCATCCGTGCCGCTGGGCTTCAGGAACACCGATGGGGCGGCATCACCGCGCTTCCAGGCGTAGGCGGTGTTCTTAGGAACGTCGGAAAAGATGAAGCGGTCTTTGAACCAGACTGGACCTTCGGCCCAACCATAACCAGTGCCGACTTTTTCAATCTTCACGTCGGACGCCACCAAGGCGTCCAGCGCTGGGTCGAGCTTTTCAATACGCGGGGCGGGGACTTCCGCGGCGATGGCGGCGGAAACGAACAACAGAAACGGGGCGAGGGCTTTCATGAGCGGGATGGCTAGTAGATTACTTTTTTTCGACCTTCAGGTAGTCGAGTCCGAACATGTTCAGCGGCGTGGCCACGGGGTTCGGAGTCAGAATCTTGACCTCGAGCTTATGCTCGCCGGCCGTGAGTTCGTGACGGCCACCATCGAGTTCACCGGTGGTGACGACTTCCTTCGGGTTATAGAGGTCCAAGCCACGATCGGTCAGGAGCTTGCCGTCGAGGCGAAGCTCGAAGCGACCATAGTCATGGGCCTTGGTGCACACGAACGTGAGCTGATAGAGGCCCTTCTCGGCAATGGGGAGCGCGAGGGTTAGCGTGTCGCTGGGCTTACCGCCGGTCCAAAAGAGGTGGTCATTGCCGCTCCATCGGCTGGCCTTAAACGAAGTCATCAATTGACCAGCAGTCCGACCGCCCGTGACGCCAAGGACTTTGAGGGCTTCCCCTTCGAGCGCCCCGTCGATCTTCCAGACGCCAGTGACGCGGGGTGCCAAGGGCGCCTTGCCATCCGGCGACTGCAGGTAGGCCACGAGGTCGATAACCTGCTGCGGCGGCAATGCGTCGAAGAGACCTTCTGGCATCAGGGACACAGCGAGGATTTCTCGCGACGCGACTTCGGCCTTGGCCACGGTGAGCTTCACGCCGCCCGGCATGACGGTGTTAAACACATCGGCCGATTCGGATTGAACGATGCCGCTAACAGTGTTGCCGGTCTTAAGTTTAAAGACGTTGAGCTGATAGTCCTTCCCGATGAGGGCGTTCGGATCGAGGACGTTCTCGAGGAGGTAATCAAGGTTCGCACGGTTGGAACCCGTGAGGCTCGGGCCGACCAGGTTACCTTCACCAAAGAGCTGGTGGCAGAGACCACAGCTCTGCTGGAACAGCGCCTTACCAGCCACTAGGTCTGCGCGGCGCAGGGGCTTGGATTTCAAGAGGTCGACATACTTGGATTTGAGCTTGGCGTAATCGGCCTTCGTGGCGTTGACCGCACCAATCACCTGCGCAAGAAGCGCGTCGACCTTGGCATCCTTCATCGACTTGAGTTGGCGGATGGCGACGGGCGAAAGGACGGCCTTATCGAGGGCACCCGACGCAACGGCTTCCATGGTGCGTGTGGCGGCGGCTGGATTGGCGATGAGAGCTGGGAGTGCATCGGAGCGTTCTTCGGCGGTGAAGGCCTTGAAGCCGGCGATGAGCGCGGGGACGGTCGCGTCATTGCCTAAGGTTGCGAGGGCTTGGATGACCTGACGGCGCAATGGGCCGCTGACGGAAGTATCCGCAAGACAAGCATGCAGCACCGGAGCCGCCGCGCGGTCGCGGGACTGAAGTAGCACGGACAGGGCCCGTTGGCGTGCCGGCGCAGGTGCCTTGGCGGAGGACAGCTGGTTACGGAAATAATCGCGGCTGGTCTCATCTCCCGCAAGGGCGTCGAGTTCATTGACCAAGGAGAGAAGCTGGGGCGAAGCCTGGGCTCGTAAGGCCTTTGCTTGGGCGGGCCATTCCGCGGGAGCCTTGAACGCCCCACCCTGTCGGACGCCCGCAACGAGGCCTTCCAGCAGGCGCTCGCGCAAAGCAGGATCGGCCTGCTGAGCCGCCAGACCCAAGAGGCGTTCGCGACCCGCAGCGTCGGTAGATAGGCGGCGATAGATAAACTCGGTAACCTTCGGAATCTTAGAAGCAAGGACAAGTGCCATGCCCTGCTGAGCGTCGGACCCCACCAGCGGTTCGATGCCATACCAGAGGAGCAACGGGAGGTTATGGTCAGTCGCATCTTCAGCGTGTGCGAGCAAGGGAGCGGCCACGGCGGCACGGGCGGCGAGCGGGAGTCGACCCAAGGCCGAGGCCAACTCACGACGAACAACCGCTGATTCCTCCTGCGCCGCTAGCTCAGCGAGGCGCGGTCCGATATTGCGGGTGTGCTCGGACATCAGGCGTACGAACCAAGCGCGGAGGTGCTCATCCTTGGCGGTCAGTCCAACGTCCAAGAGGTCAATCTTCGCACGGACGCGGTCACCTTCAAAGGCCGGGAAGACACCGGCCGAAGCCAGCACCCACAGCGCACGGAGGCGACGCAGCGGTTCGGCCTTAAGCGAGCGGACCGTGGTCTCGGCGGTCAGTAACGCGCTGGCCGTACCGAAGTCGGCTTCCACGCCATGACGCATCTCGATGGCACGTTCGGCAAGGACCTTGCGAGCTTGGCGCACGAAGAACTCATTCGGGTCGTCTAACGCAATCGTGAGGAGCTCCTGACTCTTCAGCGCCGTGAGGTCGCGGGCCCGTGACTTAGCGGCGCCGTAGCTGACGCGATAGATGCGACCGTTAGCACGATCCCAAATCTCCTGGTTATTATTGTGGCAAGTCTGCTTATCAGTCCAATCCGAGACGTAGAGTGCACCATCCGGACCGACGCGTTGCGTGACCGGAATAAACCAGGCGTCATTGCTCCGCATGAAATCACCGGCATGGTGGCCGACGAAACCGCTGCCTTTGGCTTCGACGGAGTCGCTCACCACACGGTGGCCGTGTAAGTTACCAAAGAGGAGAAGGCCTTGATACTCGGCCGGGAAGTTATCGCCATTGTAGATGGCCAGTCCGCAGTGTGCATGGCCGCCACCCGCTTCGTCGGTGCTCTGCGGCTGGACGACGCCGCGTTCGGCGGGACGGTGCAGCACCGAACCCGTGAAGTGAGCGTGATCAGCGATGGTCTTAATATCGTCGAAGGTATTCGGCTCGTAATGCTGGCCCGCCTGACGCTGGTAGCGGCCGCCGGGGAAGACGTGGTAGAGGTGCGGGATGACGCAGGCGGTGATGAACATCTCGCCATGCTTATCGTAATCGAGACCCCAAGGGTTGCTGGTGCCTTCGGCGAAAATCTCAAACTCCTTGGTCAACGGGTGTAAGCGCCACACACCGGCATTGATGCGCTTGCGCTCGGAGTCAGGAGCGCCGGGCTTACCAACATTCGAAAAAGTGAAGACGCCGTGACAGCCATAGAGCCAACCATCGGGACCCCACGTGAAACTATTTAACGTCTCGTGCGTGTCTTGCATCGCCCAGCCATCGAGGACCACCCGTGGCTTGCCTGGCTTGTCCTGCGCATCTTTCGGAATGAAAAGAAGTTCAGGGGCGGCTCCAATCCAGACACCGCCGTGACCGACCTCGATACCGCTCACGAGATCAAGGCCTTCGTAGAAAACCGTCGACTTACCGTAAGAACCGTCGCCCAGCGGGTCTTCTAAGATGATGATACGGTCCTTACCTTTTCCGTCACCGCGCTTGCGAGGGTAGGACATCCCTTCGACGACCCAGAGACGACCCTTCTCGTCGAAGCACATCGCGATGGGCTGGACGACCCGAGGTTCGGCGGCGACGAGCGTCACCTGGAAGCCCTTCGGCAGGGACATGGCCTTAAGCGCCTCGGCCGGGGTCGACCCTTGGCGGTAGTCCTTGAAAGGCACGCGGACCTCAGGTCCAGCCGGGCTGGCGGCAAAGGCAGAAATGGCGGCGAAAGCCGCGCCGAGGAAAACGGTGCGCATAGGGGTACAGGGGTCTGTCACCAGACAACCCCCTCGGTTCCTATATTTCAATTAAAA
>CAIYAN010000151.1 GCA_903924185.1 uncultured Opitutia bacterium
CCTAAGCGGGTGGCTAAGTCACGGGGGATTCGGGGGTCGAAAGTGGCCATGCCTCAGTATCGCCGAACCCGCCTTTTTGGCAAGGTATCGGCGGCCACTTTTCTGTCATAAATTGATAATAAGATTATGCGTTTGGCGCGGTCCTTTCGTCTGGCTCAGGGCGGGCGGTGGGGCAGAGTAGGGCCTCTCTTTATGTTTGGTGGCATCGCACGCTATTTCTCACAAGTAGGGTTGGCCTTAGGGGTCCGCTCTGGGGCTAGCCGTGTCCATGGGGCCGCGCTCGGGGCGGGGGCGCAGGTGCGTCGTCTGGCAGGCGTCTTGCCGGCGGCCCGGGCGGAGATCGTCGCGGCCGCGGAGGCCTGTCTCCAGGAGTCCATCCAGAGGCAGCTCGTGGCGGCGGACATCACGGAACTCAAGGACTTTGGGGCGTCGGTCGGCCCGCTGCAGAACGCGGGGTTCCGTCAGGTCGCCGACCTGAGTCGCCATTCGCGTGGATCCTTGGAGCGCTATCGCGGCATTGGGGAAGTCACGGCCGCGTCGGCGATGAAGGCCTTGGGGCTATTCCAGGAATCAGCCCGCGCGCACGCGCGCCTGTTGCCGGATCCCGATGACCGTCGGGTCGCGGATGATCGCCTCTTGTTGGCGTTGGCGCGCTACGAGGCTTTGGTTCGTGAAATCCCGCCCCGCGCACAGGAGGTCGATATCCGTTTCAAGGATGCGAACGAGCGCCTGATGGCCCTGCGGGCCAAGACACGGGTTAGCCAGCAGCTCTTCTCCGGGGCGGCCCGCGAGGAACTCGCCTACACGTCCGAGGCTATTGAGAAGAACCTGCGTTGGGTGGAGGCCGAGTCCAAGGGCTTGGCAGACTACGCGCAGGGCCTGACCTTTGACCCGGCGGCGGTCTGGAAGCGTTATGCGGACAACGCTGCGACCTTCATTGCGCTGCTGGAAAGCGTCCTGCCGCCGAAGGTGGTGGCCAAGGGCATCCTTGCTGGGCCCGACATGCGCGGTGGCTTGCCGGCGGCGATTGCTGATGCGGTCGAAGCCACTGCGATCGACCTGAGCCTGATGACGGCCAACCTGCGTCGCTACCAGCAGTTCGGCACCCAGTACATCGTCCACCAGAAGCGCGTCCTGCTCGGGGATGATATGGGCCTCGGCAAGACCATCCAAGTCCTCGCCGCGATGTGCCACTTGGCCGCGCAGGGGAAGAAGCGCTTCTTCGTCGTGGCGCCGAACAGCGTGCTCATCAACTGGGAGCGCGAAGTCCGTAAGCACACAAAACTCAACCCCATCGTCGTGCATGGGTTTGACCGTGATGACGAGTTAGCCCAGTGGCGTCGCGAGGGCGGGGTGGCGATCACCACCTATACGACCCTCGCCCGCTTGTTGGAAGGCATCGATAAGGTCGACCTCCTCGCCGTCGATGAAGCCCACTCCGTGAAGAACCCCGCTGCCCAGCGCACGCAGTCGGTGAAGCAACTCTGCGGCCTGGCTGAGTATGCCGTGTTTATGTCGGGCACGGCGCTCGAGAACCGCTTGGAGGAATTGCACACCCTCGTGACCACCGTCCAGCCGAACATCGGTGCCGAAGTCTCGGCGCTGCTCCGGCAGGTTCGCCCTGTGCCCGCGGAAGTGCGGACGCAGCTCGCCCCGGTTTATCTACGGCGTACGCAGGCCGACGTCCTGACGGAACTCCCTGACCTCACCGAGACAGACGAAGTCATCCCGCTCGAGCCCGCGGATTTGGAGGCCTATCGGGCTAGTCCGGATAATCTCATGCATCGGCGCATGGCGGCGACCATTGGGGCGGGTAACTTGCAATCGGCGAAGTTCGACCGACTTAAGGAACTCTTGGAAGGCTACAAGGAAGACGGACGGAAAGTCGCTGTGTTCTCGTTCTTCCGTCAGGTCCTCAATGACGTCAGCGCCAGCGTCGGCGGATGTCCGCAGATCCATGGATCGATCAGCGCAGAAGAACGCCAGCTCGTCTTGGACCGCTTCGCCGCGCAGGAAGGCTTTGGTGTCATTGCCCTGCAGATCGAAGCCGGTGGCATCGGCATCAACCTGCAGTGCGCGCAGGTCGTCATCTTGATGGAACCCCAGTTCAAGCCCTCGACCGAACGCCAGGCCATCGCGCGCGTTCGTCGGATGGGCCAGACCCGCAAGGTGAATGCGCATCGCCTGATCGCGAAGGGCACCGTCGATGAAGCCTTGGTGCTATTGGTCGAGATTAAGAAGCAAGTCTTCGCGGATTACGCGCATCGCAGCTCCGTGACTGAAGCCAGTGCGATGGCGATCGATGCCGGCAGCGCAGCGATGGCGGAGTTGCGCAAAGCCATCGCCTAGGCGATGGCTTTGCGTAGGGTTGTGGGTATCGGGTTGTGGGTTATGGGAAGTGTCGCCGCTTTGCGGCG
>CAIYAN010000152.1 GCA_903924185.1 uncultured Opitutia bacterium
GGCGGCCGCACCAGCGAGCTCGGCCCCGTCGGGCTCCTCCCCGCTGCGTTGCAAGGCCTCGACATCGATGGACTCCTGGCGGGTGCGAAAGCCATGGACGTACTCACGCGCCAAACAGAAGTCGCCCGCAACCCGGCCGCCCAACTCGCGTTGGCATGGCATCATCTCACCGAAGGCCGTGGCACCAAGGCGATGGTCGTACTGCCCTATAAAGATCGTCTCCTACTCTTCTCCCGCTACCTCCAGCAGCTCGTCATGGAGTCGATCGGCAAAGAGCACGACCTCGCAGGTCGCCAGGTTTTCCAAGGCCTCACCGTCTATGGCAACAAAGGCTCCACCGACCAACACGCCTACGTCCAGCAACTGCGCGATGGCGTGAACAACTTCTTTGCGGTCTTTATCGAAGTCCTCCAAGACCGCCGTGGCCCCTCCCCGGAAGTCGAACCCGGCGTCACCGCGGGCGACTACCTCCAAGCCTTTCTCCTTGGCTCGCGCGAGGCCCTCTCGGGCAGCGGCCGAGCCAACCTCACCATCACCATCCAGAAAATCGACGCCCACTCGGTTGGCACCCTGATTGCGCTCTTTGAACGGGCGGTCGGACTATACGCTAACCTATTGTCTATCAACGCTTACCACCAACCAGGCGTCGAAGCCGGCAAGAAAGCCGCCTCAGAAACCCTCAAGATTCGTGCATGCGCCATCGCTGGCCTGGCCAAGACCCCTGGGAAATGGCTAACAACAACCCAGCTCTGCGAGGAAATTGGACTTGTCGGGTCGGAGGAAGTGGTGTTCAAAGTTCTCCTGCACGTTTCCTCCAACCCGGGACCTGTTAAACGACAGGAAACGGGGGACCCAGCGAAAACGGCCTTTAGTCATTCCTAACCCCCTTTACTCCCCCAAAATCCCCATGAATAAGTCTGTAAATATGGTCATCCGCGTAGTCGGCATCATCGCCGCGATCGCTGCCTGCGTCTTCGCTTACCTGCTTAAGGGCAAGGTAGACCTCGCGATGACCAATACCGTTTGGACCACGACCGACGCCGAAATCTTGGCTAATAAGCAGTTCGACCTTCGCATGGCCGACATCAACACCAAGGCCAAGAGCCTCCTCGAGGCTAAGCGCACCAAGATCACCGAGCTCGAAGGCAATGTGAAGGACCTCAACGCCGACGTCGCCGACAAGAAGCAGAAGATCGAAGGCCTCACCGCTAACGTCACCACCCTCGAAGGCGAACGCGCCGAGCTTACCCGCAAGCGCGACGAGCTCACCGGCCAGCTTACCGAAGCCAACAGCAAGAAGGATTCCCTCACCGCCGAACTCAACTCCGCCAAGGAAGAAATCGCTAAGGACAAGGAGAAGATTGCCGCCCTCTTCACCAAGGAGCAGCTCGATGGCGAAATCGCCAAGGCCAACAAGGCTGAAGAAGGTCGCAACTCGGCCACTCAGAAGTACGTCCAGCTCTATAACTGGACCGTCGCTACGACTGGCAACAAGCCTCCGTATCCGCGCGACCCTCTTCTCGAAGAAAAGGCTGACACCGTTCAGATCGAGTTTGGTCCGGAAACCATCAAGACCCGCATCGTGGTCATCGATCCTTCCAAGGGCCTCGTTTCCTTCTCCATCGGCGAACTCAACGGTATCAAGCCTCAGTCTGGTTTCACTGTTCTCATTAACAACCAGGTCATCGGTACGATCCGCGTCGAATCCGTCCAAGCCGCCCTCTCCACCGCGCAGATTCTGCCTGGTGCCAAGCTCGACCAGTTCACCCGTGGTGGTGTCGTGACCCTGCAGCCTTTCACTGGTAAGATCGCTAATAACTAAGCCGTCCATGCGCTTTCTTCCCGTCCTCGCTGCCGCTCTTGCCCTCCTGGGCCTAGTCGGTTGCGAGACGACGGAGAAGCCCATTGATTCGACTTTGCCCCAAGCCCAACCCGCCTCCTGGCAGGGTGGCCTCCCTGGCCTAAACGCCGGGGGCGGCGGGGGCGGTTTCCGCTAAGATGCCTTCGGCCTCCGCAGACGCACACGGTTCGCCTCGTGGAGCGTCAGGCAGGCTATTGGTGGTGGCCACTCCGTTGGGCAACCTCGGCGACATCACCGAGCGTGCCAAGGCCGAGCTAGCGGCGTGCGATGTCGTCGCTTGCGAGGACACGCGTGTTACTGGCGGGCTACTCCGCCACCTCGGACTCAACAAGCCGATGCTGGCGTACCACGAGCACAACGAAAAGGAAGTTGCCGTCGAACTGGCGGATAAAATCGAGCGCGGTGCCGTCGTCGCCCTCATCACCGATGCGGGCACCCCTGGCATCAGCGACCCCGGCTTCCGCGTCACGCGCGAATGCCGCCGCCGCAAGCTCATCGTGACGCCGCTCCCGGGTCCATGCGCCATCGTCACGCTCCTCTCCGCCTCTGGCCTGCCGACCAATGCCTTCCGCTTTGTGGGCTTCCTGGCTCCCAAGACTGCGGCCAGACGTCGCTTCCTCGAAGGCGCGAAGACGGCGGACGAAACCATTGTCCTTCACGAATCCTGCCACCGGATTAGCGATTTTGCCGACGAGATGCTGGAGGTCCTGGGTCCCGAGCGCGTCGTCTGTATCGGCCGTGAATTAACCAAGCTTCATGAGACAATCCGCACGGCGCCTTTGGCCGAGTTGGTCCCAGCCATGAAGGCGGGGTCACTCAAAGGGGAGTTCACCGTGGCCATCGCGCCCGTGGGCTTCACGCTCTGATCGCATAGCGGGTTGACCTACCTAGCCCTCCGGCTGCATCCTTGCGGCCATGGCGGGTTTCGACGACAGTCTGGTCCGCGAGTTCTTCGAGGTGAACGGCTTCTTCGTACGCCAATCACACAAGCCCCCTGTGGCCGGAAAACGTAAACGCACCGAGACGGAGGGTGCCGTCTTTTTCCACAACCCCCAGCCGGCGACGCCCCGGGAGCGGGCGTTCCAACTCTTTGGTTCGGACCTACCCGCCCTAACCACTGGCGTGGCCGTTGTCCGCGACTGGCATGGGCAAAAGTCCGTGACGCCGACGACGATTCGCCGGGGGGACTTCCTGGACTTCATCCGCAAGGAAGCCTGCGAGGCGGCGAAAGAAGCTTGGGCGAGCCTTCCTGAGGGCGAGGCTGCCCCAGCAACGAAAATCCTCGTCCTGCCGGGCCTACCTTCGCAGGAACCCGCC
>CAIYAN010000153.1 GCA_903924185.1 uncultured Opitutia bacterium
GAGCGCGTGAAGCAATTCCTTACCCGTAACGGCGGTTTCACCCGCATCTATAAGATCGGTAACCGTAAAGGTGACGCTGCGGAAACGGCGCTCATCGAGCTCGTGGGCAAGGACGACAAGACTCCGGCCATGACGCCTAAGGCCAAGACGGCTCGTAAGCCCAAGGCTAAGAAGGAAGCGGCCGCACAGGCCTAACCTTTCTGGCGTAGGCGCCTATCCGAGACGCGTTCGCCTTCACTGGCGGCGCGTCTCGCCTTTTTAACCCCTCCCACTCCCTGCCATGCTTCAGCCCGTCGATCTCAGTGTCTTCCTGGCCTTTGTCGCTGGGCTTGTCGTGCTGGGGCTGTTTGGCCTTCAGGCGTGGTATGATCGCCGGGACGCGCTCTTGTTTGATCATCGCCGCTTGAATTCGGCCTTCTGCTGCACCCGCTGTTCCCTCACCTTTGTTCGGCCCCGTCGCCGCGAAGAGGCTAGCTGTCCCCACTGCGGCTGGAACAATGTTCGCCTCAAGTTCTGAACCCCTTTAACTCCCCCTCTATGGCTCCCCAGTCCATCGCAATTCTCGATTTTGGCTCGCAGTTGACCAAGGTCATCGCGCGCCGCATCCGCGAGTGCAACGTCCACTCCCGTATTTATCCCTTCGGCGTCACCCCCGAAACCCTGCGCGCCGATGGTGTCGTCGGCGTCATCCTCTCCGGTGGCCCGGATAGCGTGAAGGCGAAGGGCTCGCCCCATCCGCACCCTGGTATCTTCGAAATGGGCCTGCCGGTCTTGGGTATCTGCTACGGTGTCCAGTTGATGGGCCAGATGCTTGGGGGCAACGTCGCCAGTAGCTCGCACCGCGAATACGGCCATGGCACTCTATCTTTCCGTAAGGGTTCGCAGTTGCTGCAAGGACTTAAGTCTCCGCTCCGCATCTGGAATTCGCACGGCGACAAGATCACGCATCTCCCTCGGGGCTTCAAGGCCGTGGCTTCCACTGAGAATTCCGAGTGCGCAGTGATTGAAGACCCGAAGCGTCGTTTCTACGGAATCCAGTTCCATCCGGAAGTGGCCCACTCCGAGCGCGGCATCGACATCCTCCGCAACTTCTTATTCCGCATCTGCGCCGCCAAGCCGACCTGGAAGATGGACGACTACGTCGAAACGGCCGTTCGCGAAATCCGCGAGAAGGTGGGCAAGGCCCAGGTTATCCTCGGCCTCTCCGGCGGCGTCGATTCCTCTGTGGCCGCGGCCCTGATTCAGCGCGCCATTGGCAAGCAACTGACCTGCGTCTTCGTCGACAACGGCCTGCTCCGTCTCAACGAACGCGCCCAAGTCGAGCAGATGTTCCGCGGTAAGTTCAAGGTCGACCTTCGCGTCGTCGACGCTTCGGAGGCCTTCCTCCGTAAGCTCAAGGGCGTCACCGACCCCGAGCGCAAACGCAAGATCATCGGCCACGAGTTCATCAAGGTCTTCGAGCGCTCCATCAAGGAGGTCCAAGGCAAGAAGAAGGGGAAGGTTGAGTTCCTCGCTCAAGGTACGCTCTACCCAGACGTCATTGAATCGCTTTCGCCTAACGGGGGCCCTGCGGCCACCATCAAGAGCCACCATAATGTAGGCGGCCTACCCAAGCATATGAAATTGAAGCTGCTCGAGCCTTTGCGCGAGCTCTTCAAGGATGAGGTCCGTGCCCTCGGCGAAGCCCTCGGCCTACCGCATGACATGGTCTGGCGCCATCCGTTCCCGGGCCCTGGCTTGGCTGTCCGTGTCTGTGGTGACATTACCAAGGAGCGACTCGAAGTGCTCCGGAAGGCCGACGATATCTTTATCAGTGAGCTGCGTTCCTCGGGCCAATACGCCAAGGTCTGGCAAGCGTTCGCCGTCTTCCTCCCGGTCCGCAGCGTCGGTGTCATGGGCGATGGTCGCACCTACGACAATGTTTGTGCCCTACGCGCAGTGACTTCTTCCGATGCCATGACGGCCGATTGGGCCCGTTTGCCCTATGATGTCCTCCAGCGTGCCTCGACGCGTATCATTAACGAAGTGAAGGGCATCAATCGCGTGGTCTACGACGTCTCTTCTAAGCCGCCGGCGACTATCGAGTGGGAGTAGAAAGAGGGTAGGCCCCCTTTTCGGGTGCATTAGCAAGTGGTTTTCGGCGCGCCTTGAGTTTCGTTGAGGCCTGCGACGATTATCCTATCGTAAACCTCCTCCTGCCGGATGGCACCCGGTAATCTCTTGCCGCTTTAGAAAGGAGAATGTCCGGCCTTAGGCTGAAATTATCACCCTGTCGCGTCGTCTAAGTTACACCGACTAACGCTCAGCGATTACGGTTTAAAGTAAATGCACGTGTCCGTCACACCATTAGACGTCCAAATCTGACGCCATCCCTGCGTGTTAGCTAGGAAGGTATTCCACAGGTCATTGGCACCACCCTCGTTTTTACGGCGCGTGTTCGGGCTTTTAGAATTATCGTTCGGGAGATACAAATTGACGTTATCTATCACGAGAATCGCTCCGGGCTTTAGCTTGGGCAGGATTCCCAGAGCACACTTATCCCGGGCGATGCCATCTACTAAACAGAAATCTATCGATTCGTTGGAGAAGCTTTCAGTCTGTTTGGCATAGTCGACTTCATCCTCGAGTAACCGGTAATCCACTTTTTCGGCCAAATCGTTCGATCGCAGGAGCGACTTTACTTTCCCATACCAAATCTGGTTATCCTCAACTGAAGTCAGGTGCTGTAAGTGCTTGGCGAACCAGACGGTGCTCCTTCCAGAGCCAAACTCTACGCCCACATCGCTGGGCTTGAGAAGCTGGGTGAGCAGCTCAACCGACTTAGCGGTCAACCAGGGATTCGCTGGGTAGATTTTTTCATGTAGAATCATGCCGAGTCGATCAAAGACATAGCGCGGGGAGATGTGCGAAAAAGAACGGGGCATGGTGTTGGTCGGGTGGGGCGCGAAGTAAGCGTAAGCTTACGCATTACTTATACAGCGAATTTCATCTTTTGAATAAGTAAGACCGGTCCATTTTGGTGCAAAACCCTGAAAATACAATAATAGGTTGGGGGGGTGGGTTCCCTAGCCACGAACGCGTGTTTGAGCCCAGTGGTTTGGCTTTGCTGCCACACTTACCAGCGCTGAAATACCAATCAGTGTTAGTATCGAATGGGAATAGGCTGAGGTTTGCCCCGTTGACACCTTCGCCGCGCCCCCTTTCCTTGCAGGCTCGTGGCTGAACCCGCTTTCCAGGTCATCGCGCGCCGCTGGCGCCCCCGCCGCTTCGACGAACTCGTCGGGCAGGAGCACATCGTGCGGACCCTCCGGAACGCCCTGACGAGCAAGCAGCTGGCCCACGCCTACTTGTTTGTGGGTCCGCGTGGCACCGGGAAGACGACTACGGCCCGCGTGCTGGCTAAGGCTTTGAATTGTTCTGGTGGCCCGAAGGCCGACTTTTCCTTGGATGACCCGGTCTGCCTAGCAATCGAAGCTGGCAGCTGCCTTGATGTCATCGAAATCGACGCGGCTTCTAACCGTAAGCTCGAGGACGCCCAGAAGATCCGCGAGGAGTGCCAGTTCGCTCCCTCTAACTGTCCCTACAAGGTCTTCATCATCGACGAAGTCCACCAGCTGACGAAGGAGGCCTTCAATGCTTTGCTCAAGACGCTCGAAGAGCCGCCACCCTGGGTGAAGTTCATCCTGGCGACGACCGAGGCCGATAAGGTCCTTCCGACCATCACTTCGCGTTGCCAGCGGCTCGAATTTCACCCGATTTCCGAGGAGGTCATCGCCGCCCAGTTGACGCGTATCGTCAAGGCCGACGGCGTCACGGCCGATCAGCATGCGCTCACCGCCATCGCCCGTCTAGCTAATGGCGGGATGCGCGACTCGCAGTCTATCCTCGACCAAGTCATTTCGTTCGCCGGTAAGAAGGTCACCGAAGACGATGTGCTTTCGATTTACGGCCTAGCTTCTGCCCAGCAGGTCCAAGACCTCGGGAAGGCTATCGCTACCGGCGACGGTAAGGCGGTTTTGGCTTTGTGCGATGCCTTCCATGCCGAAGGCCGCGAC
This sequence comes from uncultured Opitutia bacterium, assembly GCA_903924185.1. Lineage (GTDB taxonomy): Bacteria > Verrucomicrobiota > Verrucomicrobiia > Opitutales > UBA953 > UBA953. The sequence goes on from CAIYAN010000153.1 coordinate 4,056, forward strand.
TTACTCCGCGTGCTAGCCGACCTACAAGGTCGTGTCCGACAGACGGTCTTGGACTCGGTGAAGTCGGGTGGCACGAGCGCCTTGTTGGGCGGTAGTTTGGCGACCGAGCAGTTGGTGCGTCTTTTGGAATGCCTGCAGGCGGGCGAGCAGGGGATTCGCCAAGGGCTCTCTCCTCGTGCGAATTTTGAGGTGACGTTGTTGAAGGCCATCGAGCAAAGTAGGTCGCGATCTATAGATAGCCTCATCAAAGATATCGCCGCTGCCGCAGCCGGTCTCCCTCGGGAGCCCGGCCAAAAAAAAATAAACCCATCGCCGGCGACACCAGCGCCAGAGGTCGTGGCTCCACGAGTAGCTGAGTCTCTGCCCGGCCCAGTGGTCGAGCCGGCTGTTTTGGTCGCGAAGCCCGTGGCCCTATCCGCGGCCGCTTCACGCGTAGACGAGGCCGAAGAGTTGCCGATACCGCAACTATCCGAGGAAGAAGCTATCATCGCTGAAAACCGCGAAGCGGAATCCTTCAACTTTGTCTTAAAGGCTTTACCTGCGGTCACCGTTGCGGAGGTCGGCAAGGCGTCCTTCCCCGGTGAAGAGGATTTTGACAATGCCGTGGCTTCACTACCGCCGGGGCTCGCCGAGAAGCTACGCATCACCTTGGGCGCTGAGTTCACGGCCTTGCGCCCCATTGCCGCCGGCAAGCTCCGCAGGCCGCTCTAAACGTGGCCAAGGTTTTCGAGGTCGGCCTAATTTCTGACACGCACGGCAAGATGCGCCCCGAGGCCTTACTCGCGCTCGAAGGCTGCGAGGTTATTTTTCATGCGGGTGATGTGTGCGGAGAAGCCGTCCTGGAGGATTTAGCGACCGTGGCGCCCTGTTACGCCGTGGCTGGTAATTGCGACGCGGACCCCGAACTACCCCTGGTCATTCAACAGGAAGTGGGCGGTGTCCGTTTGCTCATCCACCACGGCCACTTGCCAATGGATGTAGCCCGTTTCCGTCCCGATGTCGTTGTGACCGGCCATACACACGTCCCCAAGATTGAGCAGGTCGGCTCCGTGCTTTATGTGAACCCGGGCAGCGCGGGTCCGCGTCGATTCAACCTTCCGGTGACGGTCGCGCGGCTCACAATCAGTGATGGCCGCCCAGCCGCCCGCCTCATCGAACTTCCGGTCGCATGAGTCAGGCGTTACCCATCGATGCCCTCAAGGAGCCACTCGTCGTGGCCTGTGGACGCACCCGTCGGATTGTGCTCCGAGCCCCGACGGGGTCGGGTAAGTCAACCCGGATTCCGCAGATGCTTTTGGACCTGGGCCTAGTGCAGGGACAAATCGTCGTCCTCCAGCCGCGGCGTATCGCGGCCCGACTTTTGGCTACACGCATTGCCCAAGAGCGCGGGGTTAAGCTGGGCGGTGAAGTCGGTTACCAGATACGTTTTGAGCGCGTCGAATCCGCGGAGACGCGCATCAAGTTTGTCACCGAGGCCTTGCTGCTTCGGCAAATGGCTTCGGACCCACAACTCAAGGGCGTCGGTGCGGTGGTCTTCGATGAATTCCATGAGCGAAACTTACATTCCGACGTCGCCTTGGCGTTGGCCCGTCAGCTCCAGGAGTCCGGCCGGCCAGACCTACTGATTATCGCGATGTCTGCCACCCTCGACACGGAAGGTGTGGCTCGCTGGATGGGTAATGCCGAGACTTTAGCTGCCGATGGCCGGGCTTATCCGGTTGATATCGAGTATGTGCCGGTCGCCCGTACGTCCACGCGTCCGGTCTGGGACCTGGCGGCAGAGCAGGTCGGCCGCATCCTGCACGAGGAACCCGAGGGCGATGTCCTCGTCTTCATGCCGGGTGGCTATGAGATTATGCGCACCATTGGTGCGGTTCGTAATCTCCGCGAATCTGGCGGCGTCGATATCTTGCCGCTCTATGGCGAATTACCCCCGGAGGAACAAGACCGCGCCGTTCGCCCTGGCCCCCGCCGTAAAGTCATCGTTGCGACCAATGTCGCCGAGACCTCGCTGACCATTCCGGGCGTTCGTGCGGTCGTTGATGCCGGTTTGGCTCGCATCGCCCGTTTTGACGCCTTGCGTGGTATCGACACGCTCATGGTGGAAGCGGTCTCGCAAGCTTCCGCCGAGCAGCGTGCTGGCCGCGCTGGCCGTACGGGCCCTGGGCGTTGCATCCGCCTCTGGTCGCATACGGATCATCAAGCGCGCCCATTGCGGGAAGTCCCGGAAATCAAGCGCGTCGACTTGGCGGAAACCATCCTGCTCCTGCTCTCTTCTGGTTGGGGCGACCCAGCGACCTTCCCTTGGTATGAAAGGCCTGAGCCGATAGCGCTGCAGCGCGCGGTCACCGTTTTGACGGACCTCGGGGCGTTAGATGGGCGTGGTGCGTTAACCACGTTGGGTCGGCGGATGGCTATCTTCCCGGCGCACCCACGTTATGCCCGTATGCTCATGGCAGCGGATGAGTTGGATTGCGTGGCCGAAGTAGCGGCCATCGCCGGTCTTTCCCAAGGGCGGGATTTAATGCTGCGCAAGGTCGATGAACGCGTCGAGCGCGAGCGCGATGCCATCCATGCCGAAGAAGGCTCCGATTTCTTCACGCGCTTGGCTTTGCTGCAGCGGGCGTCGGAGTTGAAGTTCGACCCCGACGCCTGCGATCGCATCGGCGTGCATGGTCAGGCTGCCCGTCAGGCCGAACAGGCCACCCGACAGTTTCTGCGTCTGGCGCAAGGGCAGGGGCTCCGCGTATCCGACCGAGCAGCGGCTCCAGAAAACATCCGGCGCTGCCTGCTGCTCGGCTTCTCTGACCGACTCGCCGTGCGCCTCGACGCGGGCACATTGCGATGTGCGCTCGTCCACGGCCGCCGCGGCGAACTGCGTCGCGAATCCTCCATTCGCTCTGCGAAATTACTCGTCGCCGCTGAAGTCGATGAAATCCAGACACGCGGAGAAGTGACGACCTACCTGTCACTCGCCACCGCCATCGAAGAGACTTGGTTACAGGAACTCTTCCCGGCCGATTTCTCGGAGGTCATCTCCGTCCGCTATGACGCTACTCAGCGGCGCGTGCTCACGCGCACGGAACGACGCTTTCGCGATCTCGTCTTGGCGGCCGTTGAGCGTGATGATGCCTCTTCCGACGCGGGCAGCCGGATCTTGGCGGATGAAGTCAGTGCCGGGCGGCTCAAACTCGAGCGCTGGGACGGTCAGGTTGATGCTTGGATTCGCCGCATGAACTTCCTCGCGAAGCATTGCCCGGATCTCGGCATCCCGCCCTTCGATGACGCCGGTCGTCGCTTGGTGATCGAAGAAATCTGCGCGGGCGCCACGGCCTACCGGGATATTCGGGAGAAGCCCGTTTTTCCGATCGTCCGTGGATGGTTGACCCATGAGCAGGCCATGGCCTTGGAATCCTATTGCCCCGAGAAGATTATTCTCCCCCGCAAGAAGCACCCCGCGAAGATCGAGTATACCGAGGACGGTGAAGCTGAAATCGAAGCCACCGTTCAGGAGCTCTATGATTTCCCGGGTAGTAAACTTCGGGTCTGCCAGGGGAAGGTGCCCATGATCATCTGCATTCAGTCGCCTGCTCGCCGGACCCAGCAGCGGACGCGCGACCTAGATGCCTTTTGGAAAGGCTCTTACGAATTGGTGAAGAAAGAACTTCGGGGTCGCTACCCTAAGCATGAGTGGCGATAGTTCATCTGCCTACTGCCATGCGTCGCCGCGATTTCCTTACCACCGCCGCTGCACTGTCGCTGGCCATGGCCTTGGGTGCACAAGTCGCTCCCGTGGCCCAGCCTTCACGCAAGAAGGGCTTCGGGGATTGTAACCGCACCCTCTGACGATGCGCCGGCCATCTCCGCTCTGGACCGAGATTCCTATCCATGTTGTCGACTTCGAAGGAAGTCTACGGACTGGGGTCGTCGAATATGGAGTCGCGACGTTGTTAGGCGGCGACATCATCAATGCCTCGACGGGGTTGCATGCCGCCCGGACGCCGGTGCCGCCGATCGACTCCCAATGTCATGGCCTCACGGAGAAAGAGCTTAAGGGGCTCCCGCCCTTCGAGTCTGAATGGGACCACTGGGTGTCGCTCCGCCGGACGGGTCTTCTGGCTGCACATAATGCCTCGGTGGAGTCAGGCCTACTCCGTGGGACCTGGTTGCGGCCGCCAGCGGTCCCCTCCTTTATCGACTCCGAGACTGAGGTCGCCGAGTGGGGGGCTTGGGTGGATACCTGCCGCTTAGCGAGGATTTGGGTCCCGAGTCTAGGGGACTATCGCCTGCAGGCCTTGGTATCGGTCTTTCGGTTAGGTGCCCGGCTGGATTCCCTGGCCGCCAAGCATTGTCCCCCGAATCGCCGTAAATACCATTGTGCGCTCTACGATGCCCTAGCTTCGGCCTTGGTCTTACGGGCGCTTTGCTCGGTCGAAGGGCGTTCGGCGGCGTCCTTGGCACAATTGGCGAAGGACAGCCTTTCGGCCCCGGCGGCTGACGACCTGTCGCAGGGTGAGTTGGGTCTCTGACTTTTCCGCTTCACACCTAGGTCGGTCCGTAACTAGATAGGCCTTCACCATGGCTTCTAAGACTCCTATCCGCGTCGCGGTCACCGGCGCTGCCGGCAACATCGGTTACGCGGCAATCTTCCGCCTCGCCTCAGGCGCAGTGTTCGGCGCTGACCAGCCCGTCGCCCTGAACCTGATCGAAGTTGGCCCAGGCCTAAACGCCCTCGCTGGCGTCGTGATGGAGCTTCAGGACTGTGCTTTCCCGTTGCTCGCCGACGTCGTTGCCACGGGCGATCTCGATGAGGGTTTCAAGAATGCGGATTGGTGCCTGCTCATCGGCGCTGTCCCGCGCAAGGAAGGCATGGAGCGCAAGGACCTCCTCGGC
>CAIYAN010000154.1 GCA_903924185.1 uncultured Opitutia bacterium
AAGCCTGAGTCGACGAGGATCACTTCCTTGTCCTTACGCAGGAGGAGAATGTTAATGTAGAGCGTGACGTCGTCGGGGCGTTCGCCTTGGTCGACGAGGGCCTTGGTCATCGCGGCCATATCCGACTTCGGGAACATCTTCTTCGTGACGCAGTTCTTGAAGGTACCGTAGCCATCGCTGATGGACCAGGCCTCGAACTTACCGATGGCGAACTTGTAGATGTAGGGGTCGGTGATCTTCTTGCGCGGCAGGGCCTTCGCTTCGGTCTTCGCGGCATCGGCCGCGGACAGGGCGGCGGGGAGACTGAGGGCGGCAAACGCGGCGCCGAGGCTACCGAGGAATTGACGGCGGGAGGGGACGATCTCTTCGGGGTGAGGCATGGGCTCACCCTAGGGAAAGACCCTTGCCTATCAAGCCCAGCCTGTGGTCCGTTAACTTTTAACCAATTTCGCGGGAACCTTACGTCGACTTAGCGCTTTTCGACGAAATCCACCTGACGGAACACATGGCGCTCGAGTACCTGCTGCTTGAGTTGACGCTCACTGTCGCCGGAGCATCGGCGGACGTCATTCAGGATGATATAGCCCATGAGCGAGAGGATGAGGGCCATGCAGGTGAACTGCACGATGGTGACCGCCTTGGTATTGAGGGCGTTATTGGTCAGCTTGGAAATCGTCGCAATGAGCATGTGGCCGCCGTCGAGGACCGGAATGGGCAACAGGTTGAGGATGGCCAAATTCAGGTTGATCAGGACCGTGAACCAGAGCACGCGGCGAATGTCTTCGGAAATATTATAGTACGTCTTACTGATCGAGATGACCGAGGCCAGTTGGTTGACCTTGATGTCCGAATCACGGTCAAAGAGTCGTCCGAGGGTCGTGAACGTCTGCTTGATGATGTGCGTGCACGTCTCGATAGGGTTGTTGTGGGCAATTTCGGGCTTGGAAAGGAACGGAGCACCGATGAGGGCGCGTTCCACGGGCGTGCCGCGACTCACTTCGGCTTCGGTGAGGGAGAAGTTACCGGCGTCGCCATTGGCCCGCTTCCAGTAGAACGTCAGCGTTTTTCGGCCGGCGCCCGTGGCCTTTACTAAGTCGTCGAGCGACCGCAGAACCGTCAGTTCCTTGCCATCGACCTTATCGAGGATGGTGCCGATGCGGAGCTGGTCGTTGCGGGCGGAATCTTCGGGGGAGACACCGAGGACCATCAGTTGGTCGCGGTTGGCCAGGGGGTCGGCAGAAAGCAGGTCACGGGTGACCGGTACCACGACGATGGAGTGACGCTTTTCGCCTTCACCGTAGGTGATGAGCCCGACGGGATTGGTGCGCGTGCTGATCTTGGGCGTTACCTTGAGCGTCAGGAGTTGGCTTTTGCCGTCGGCCTCGACGCGGGAAACTTGGAAGGTGCGTTCGCCCGGGCCAGCGACGCGGAGGCGTTCGAGGAGTTCGGTGGGGTTGTTCACCGGCCGACCATCGATGGCGATAATACGGTCTTCACGGATGAGGCCGGCCTTTTCAGCGGGGGAGCTGGGCATGGGCGTGTTCAGGATGACGTCGGAGCGGGGCATCAAGCCAGCCACGCGGACCTTGTCGCCGCTGCGGGTGTTCAGTTCGACGCGGGCAGGTAGGACGGTGATATCGAGTTTCTCCTCGCCACGCTTGACGGTGAACGTCGCCACTGGCTGCTTCTGCGAATTCATCCCATTGCCGAGCATGACTGCCTCAGTGATTTGCGTGAAGGACTTCACCGCTCTGTCATCGACGGCGAGGACCTCGTCGCCTGAGCGGATGCCGGCAGTGAAAGCAGGGCCGGGGACGGTTTGACCAAGGCCGAGTTCCGAAAGTTGGTTGGAACTAGTCACCACTTGTTCGGGCACGTAGCCGACGATGGTACTGCCGCTACCTTCCGGGACGGGCATGCCCGTGACCCAGAGGATGGTGGCGAGTGCAAAAGCGAAAATCACATTGAAGACTGCGCCCATGACTGCGACGATCATCTTGTCCGCGTAGGAAATCTCGGGGAGCTTCTCGACGTCGCTTTCGGTGGCGCCTTCGATGGCTTCGGGGTCGCCCATTTGCGGGAGTGCGACGTAGCCGCCGAGCGGAATCCAGGACACGCGGTAATCGACCCCATCTTTGCCGGTCCAGCCGAAGATCTTCGGGCCGAAGCCGATGGAGAAGCGCTCAATCTTCAGGCCGCGCCAGCGAGCGGCGAGGAAGTGGCCGAGCTCGTGCACGAAAATCGAGCCGCCGAAGAATAGCGCCAGCAGCACGATGCCGCGAACGGAAGTGGCGAGTTCGCCAAGGAAAGTATTATCCATTAGGAAAAGAGAGGAAGGTTATGTGTCAGTGGGCGAGGCCGGGGGCGAGCCTGGAAGCGGTGCGGCGGGCTTCGCCATCGGCGGCGAGGACGTCGGCGAGTGAACTGGGTTCACGGGCACCGACCGCGGCGAGCGTTTGGTGGACTAATTCAGCGATACCTGTGAAAGGCAGCTGGCCGGCGACAAAGGCCTCCACGGCAACCTCATTGGCGGCATTGAAGATGGCTGGGGCGGTGCCTCCGGTTGCGGCGGCGGCGCGGGCCAGCCCGAGGCACGGGTAGCGGGCGGGGTCGGGCGGCGACATCGTTAGGGCGAGTGCCTCTGCGAGGTTTAGTTGTGGGGCGGGGCAGGGCAGCCGCCGCGGGAAGAGCAGGCAATCCTGAATCGGATAGGCCATGTGGGGTGGCGATAACTGAGCCTGTAGGCTACCATCGCTCAACGTCACCAGCGAGTGGATGATGCTCTGCGGATGCACCACCACGTCGATGCGGTTTTCGGGCAAGTCGAACAACCAGCGCGCCTCGATGACCTCGAGCCCCTTATTGGCCATGGTGGCCGAATCGATGGTTACCTTCGGTCCCATATTCCAGTTGGGGTGCTGGAGTGCTTGGGCGACCGTCACGCGGGCGAGTTCGGCCAAGGGCGTATCGCGGAAAGCGCCGCCCGAAGCCGTCAGCACGAGGCGGGCGATTTCGGAGCGATCTTTACCGCGGAGTAATTGATGAATCGCGTTATGTTCACTGTCGACGGGTAGCAACGTCGTGCCGGCTGCGCGGGCGGCGGCCGTGACGAACTTACCAGCCAGCACGAGCAGTTCCTTGTTGGCCAACGCCACGTGCTTGCGGGCCTGCAGGGCGGCGAGGGTGGGGGCGAGCCCGGCGGTGCCGACGACCGCCGAGACGACCGTGTGGACCTCCGCGAGGCAGGCGACTTCGGTCAAGCCCTCGGTCCCTTCCAGAATACGCACCCCAGGGAATTCACCCGAAGCCCGTGCGGCCGCCGCGGCGGCGGGGTCCGCCAAGGCAATCGTCTTAACCTGGAATTCTTTAACTGGGCCAATCAGTTCGCGCCAACGCGTGTGCGCTGCCAAGCCAGCCACGCGGAGTAAAGCCGGGTGAGCCCGGACAACCGCCAAGGTGGTCGTGCCGATGGAGCCGGTGGCCCCGAGGATGGCGATAGCCCTAGGTTCCATGCACGCGTGGGTGACATGGAGGCAACCGCACCCGCCCGCCTAGGCAAGCCGGTTTCACCCCCTTCGGACCTCTTTCCTGCTTCTCCGCTGGACACTGGGGCAGGCTCTGCTTCCCTTGAGGCTCATGGCCACGCAGCCTCAAGACCTCACCGGGCTTTCCCACCTCGGGAACACCCAAAACAAGCCCCAGCAGACGCTGGAGACCTTCCCGAACCGCAATGCCGGACGGAACTACACCGTCGAGCTCTCGACGGAAGAGTTCACCTGCCTCTGCCCGGCCACGGGCCAGCCCGACTTCGCTAAGATCACGATCCGATACGTGCCAGGTCCGCGCATCGTCGAGTCCAAGTCGCTGAAACTCTATTACTGGAGTTACCGCCAGCAGGGCATGTTCCATGAGCACCTCACGAACAAGATCCTCGACGACCTCGTCGCGGCCGTTGATCCCATCTGGTGTGAAGTCACGGGTGCCTTCGGCGTCCGTGGTGGTATTGGCATCACCGTGCGCGCCGAACACGGCAAAAAGCCTCAGGCGTGAAGCCAAGCCCCGTCCAGTCTGACGACGACGGGGAACCGACCGATTGGCCGGGCTTTAAGGAAGTCTCCGGCTACCTGACTCGACAGCTGGCCAGCCGCCGCCTCGCTCCGCGCACGTGCCTGACCTATGGCCGTTCGCTCAAGGGCTTTGCGCTGTGGATGAAGTCCAATGGGGGCTGGGATGGCGATTGGTCGCGGCTGACGGCGCGTAACCTCCGTGACTTCGTCATTGAACGTCAGCAGACGCATCAACGCACCTCGGTACATAATCAGGTTTCGGCCTTACGTGCGTTCTTGGCGGACCTCCGGGAGCGTGGTGGCATCACCTCGACGCCTGCAGCGGGGCTCGTCTTGCCTAAGTTGCCGCGCTCATTACCGAAGTTCCTGACTGAGCCGCAGGCCGAAGCTTTATTGGAGGCGGGTTCACTGGAAGAACAGACCCCGACGGTGGAGGCGCGTGACCAAGCGGTCTTAGAGTTACTCTATGGCGGCGGCCTGCGCGTGTCGGAACTCTGCGGCATCAACGGCGGCGACTTGGACCTCTCATCTGGCCTCGTGCGGCTGATGGGGAAGGGCTCGAAGGAACGCGTTGTCCCGGTCGGCGAAACCGCTTTGGCCGCGGTGCGGACTTACTTGGCCTTGCGTGGGCAGCCCGTGCGGGGCGAACCACTACTCTTGGCTTCGCGCGGCGGGTCGATGTATCCGCGCGCTGTCCAGCTCATGTTGAAGCGCAAGCTCGCGGTGGCGGGGCTACCGGCGGACCTGACCCCGCACAAGCTTCGGCACGCCTGCGCCACGCACCTCTTGGCGAACGGTGCGGACCTCCGTCTCGTCCAAGAACAACTGGGCCACGCCTCGCTTTCGACGACGCAAATCTATACGCACCTCACCGTCTCGAAACTCCGTGATGTGCACCGCAAGGCCCATCCACGGGCTTAAGCCATGCTTTCCGAAACCGCTCCTGCTAAACTCAACCTCTCGCTCGCCATTACCGGTCGGCGCGCGGATGGCTTTCATGAACTCATTAGTTTAGTCGCGTCCTTGGAACTCGCGGACACCTTGGAATTCACGCCCGGTGGTGCCTGGCGCTTGACCTGTGATGATGCCAGTTTGCCCGTCGACGGCACGAACCTCGTACTCAAAGCGGCGGAAGCTTATCGTCGCCATCGACCAGAAGTCGCGTCCGGCCATTTCCATCTCAGCAAGAAAGTCCCGAGTGGTGCTGGCTTGGGCGGTGGCAGTTCGGATGCGGCGGCCGCTTTGCGTATCCTTGATCGCACCGTGGCGCAGCCCTTGGGCCTTACCGCCCTGGAAGTCATCGCGGCGGAAATTGGTTCGGACTGTCCCTATTTTGTGCGTGGACAACCCGCGGTGATGCGGGGCCGCGGGGAGCGCCTGGAGTCGATTTCGGCCGCGGCTCGCGAAGCTTTGGCTGGTCGGAGGGTCTTGGTGGCTAAACCCCCGTTTAGCGTCCCGACCCCGGAGGCGTACGGCCTCTTGGTGAAGACGGCCGCTTATGTGGATGCTGCCACGGCGGACGCGGCCCTCGCCGAGTGGCTGGCCCAGCCGGTGCGCGACCCCTCTTCGCTGGGGAATACCTTAGCCGAGCCTGTTTTCGGGAAATACCTCGCCTTACCGACCGCTTTAGAAGCCCTCTCGCAGACCATGGGTGTTGTCTTCCGGATGACTGGGAGTGGGAGTGCCTGTTTTGCGTTTTACACCGATGGAGCCGAGTCGGAATCCATTAGGCAGGCCTTAATCCAGCAGTGGGGGGTAGGAACTTGGTTTTGCGATACCCGCATTTCGGCGTAGTTTCGGCTTTACTGCGGGCTAACCCCTCGCCTAGATGCCAGCCACCAACCAAACTATGGGAAGCCTCAAGAAAAAGCGTCGTCTGAAGATGAACAAGCATAAGCGCCGTAAGCGCTCGAAGGATTCTCGCCATAAGAAGCGTTTGTGGGGTTGATCTGACCCCGCAAGGTCTCAAACCCAAGCACGGGCGGCCAATTTGGCCGCCCGACTTGTTTTCGGGCTTGCTCCACCCCCTTTCACCCCCCAAGTCTGACCCCTCACCACACCTAAAACCATGGCCCGCGAAACCATTATCATCGAGTGCACCGAAGCCCGTAAGGAAGGTAAGAACCCCTCCCGTTACATGACCACTCGTAACAAGAAACTTACCCAGGAGAAAGTTGAGCTGAAGAAGTACAACCCCTCCCTCCGCCGCCACACGCTGCACAAGGAAATCAAGGGCTAACCCCTTCCTTTCCCTGTAAAGACCGAAGGCCGATGCATCTGCATCGGCCTTCTGCTTTTAAGCCCTGCGGGTGGGCCTTAACCAGCTTGGCCGACGCGGCGCTCGGAGCGCCAGCGGGCCCGATGGTGACGCTTCCAGTCAATCATGGCTCGTTCGAAGCCGATGTCTTGGCCGGCCTTTTCGGACTCAATCCATTTGTGCCGCAGGATCTCTTCGCGTTCGGCGAGGAATTCGGCGTAAAGCGACGACCGGGCCGCCAATTCGGCGTCTTCGTGCGGTGTCGATTCTTCCTTCATTCTTATCTTAGTTAATAGCGTCGAGGCAGGTTTGGCAAGCCGGTCGTCACAAACCTGTCACGAAACGGGAACGAGTTTTCGCAAGACCGTGAGCGCGACCGACTTG
>CAIYAN010000155.1 GCA_903924185.1 uncultured Opitutia bacterium
CCGCGTTTCCGGACTTCTTTCACGACGGCGGCGGCGAGGGTATCGATTTCTGTGTCCGTGAGTTCACGGTAGGCCGTCCACGGGGCGGTGGCGCCGTCGCTATTGCCGAAGGCCCGCGCAAACCGGGTAAGCGCGGTGCCCGTGGAGACGCCCGACGCGTCTGGGAGTTTCTGTCCGCGCAACGAGCCAAGGACTGCCTTCCACGCCGCCTTGGAGGTCGAGTTCACGTTGAAGCCGCCATCGTAGAGCGCGTTCGTTGGAATGTAGCCGGGGTGAGGGAACGTGAACGGCTGGCCGCCGGTGGTCGGCGCATAAGCCACCCGTTTGTTCGCCAGTGGATTGCTCCCCTTGTCGAGGGCGTCCTTGATGCCAGCGATCTTCGTGAGGTCCGTGACGCCGTTAGCGGTGAGCGCGAGGGCTTGGTCGGCCTTGACCTTGGCGTCGGTTGGTAGGTTCGGGCCGCTCGGCCACGTCGAGGCGGCGTCGCTGTAGGAGGCGACTTGGGCGTTGAGTCCGCTGAAGAAGTAACTGTCCCAGAGCGCGAGGTTGGCCGCAAAGGCATCGTCGGTGCGGATGTTGGCGTTATGGCGGATGACGTTTGAGCCCATCGCCTTGGCGACGTAGCCGTGTTCGATAACGGGTTCCTCGCCGCCTTTGGTGCCGGGCCAGTCGCAGACCTTGGTGAGGTTCTTGATGCCCGGGTGGGCGAAGGAGGCGCCGACGGTGAGGTCCGCTTCCGTGTCGGTCTGCGCAGTCGCCGCATCCCCGAGCTGCGAGAGCGAGAGCAAGGGACGACGCGGGATGGGGAAGAGGATGACGTTATTGTTGCCGCCTTGGCCAACGAGGACGCTCTTACCCCAGTAGCCACGGTTGCGGCCGGAGTTGTCGATGTCGTACATCTTGTTGACGCCGAGTTGGTCGACCGCGCGTTGGCTCATAATCCAGCCGGCCGGAGCGTGCGTCTTGCCATCGTAGCCCAACATGAACGCCTGCGAGGCACGCGTGCTGAAGACGTAGGGAGACATCGGGGCGGAGCGCATCTCTTCGGGGGTCTTCATGCGGTCGAAGTCGCCGCTGGGCACATAGCTGCTGTTCTGCGGATACCAGTTATTGCCCGCATAGGTTTCTTTGGCCCCGCGGGCGAGGATGTCCAAGATGAAGAACTTCTGCTTGTCGACCGCGCTGCCCGCATTGGCCCACGCGTCTTGGTTTTGGCCGGCAAACCGTAGGATGGTGACGGGCGCCAGCTGGAGCGAGCGCGACCATTGGCTGCCGAAGCCTTGGGCGGCGCCGAATTCCGGGTCACTGTTCACGGTATAGCCGCTGTTCGCGTTGCCGTACATCGGCCACCCCGTGGTCATGCAGCGCAAGTTCAGGAGCAGCGGTTCGTTGACGAGTTCGACGCCCATGACGGCCCCCGTGCCGCCGGCTTGGCGCGTGTCGTCGGTCGTGCCGAACCAGCGCCGGCCCCAGCTGAGTTGCTGGTTTTTGTGGCTGTATTCGTTCAGCAGGTAGAAGTTCCAGGTTTGGTAGCCGCCATCGACGACGTGGCCGCCGCCGCGGATGCTGTTGTTCAGGAACATGTTTCCGCCGAGGGCCACGCCGCCTTCATTACGGACGCGGACGTTGAGCGAGAGCCCGCGCTGCGCGACAATGGAATTGAGCGAGGGGATGGTCCCATCCCAGCCTGGGAGGACGGTTTGGACGGCCTGCAGGGTCGCGTTGCTCGTGGCGGCGATCGCGGCGCCCGAGGAATTACGGAGACCCGCGTACGCGTCGATGGGGAAGAACATGCGGCTTTGTTCTTCGTAGACGAAGTCGCCAGGGACCTGGTTATTGCCGTTGGTATCAAATTTGCGCAATGGGCCTTTGGTCGAACTCAGCACGCGGACTTCGCCCGGCTCGAGTCGGAAGACGCTGCTCGGCGAGGTGCCGTTGCTGGATCCAGCCACGGCGCGGAAGGAGAATTCGCGGCCTTCTTCGAAGCTCGTGCCCGGGAAGACGTCCCCGATGATTTGATTGCCCGCGTAGAATTCGAAGAGGTGCGAGAGCGAGTAGGCATTCATCAGCATCGCGATGCCTTGGAACTCGATGGCGCAATCGTAGGGGTTGTGCACCGTGATGAGCGGGTCGACGGCGATGCCAAGCATGTCGTCGTTCCAGACTACCGAATACATTAACGAGAAACGGATGATGCTGGGCGCGACCTTCATGGAAGTCGGCCAGAGGCGCGTCGTGGCGAGGCGTGGCTGATCGTAACTCGAATCGGCGGCCTCTGAACCGGTGCGGCCGGTCGGTGTGCCGATGCCCGCCGTCGACGAGGTCGTGGGGTTCATGTAGCCGCCTTGGGCGCGGTAGTTCGGACCGACAACCGAACTGTAGTTGTTGCGGTAGTGGTAGTCGTTGGAGGTGCCGCTGCCGGGATACGCGCCGTAGAAGCCGGGTGGGCTGACGGAGAAGGTGCCGGTGCCTTGCTTGGCGACGGGCGTGCCGCGGTCGCCAGCGGCGTAGGAGAGGGGTTCGACGCCCCGAGCCATCACCGTGGTGGCGTCGGCGACGGCGTTCTGCCCGAGAATCTTATTCGCTGCGCCGGCGGTTTCGAGCTCGCGCTTGTACATGCGGTAATAGTTGCGGTATAAGTCCCAGGTCGGGCCGCGCACGATGCGGTTGTTGAGGTTGTCGACGTCCCCAGCGCCGAGGCCGGAGAACGCGGAGGGGCGTTGAACGACCCCGCCGAAGAAATTGCCCCGCAAGGGGATTTCGTAGACGAAGCCCATGCGCTCTGGCGTTTCGCCGCCGTTCAGGTTCTTCAGGGTCGCATAGCCAGAACCGAGCGTGCCTTGCATGAAACGCGGAGCCCATTCCGGGGAACGCGGCGCCGATTTCAGCAAGTCGCTCGCCGAGCCCAAGTAGTCGAGCATGTTGGGGCGATTAAAGTCGAGGTCGGTCGGGCCAGCCGCACCGTGGAAGAGCGAGGGACGGCGGAGTTTCGGGTCCGTCGTGATGGTCGCGTTCTTCTGGCC
>CAIYAN010000156.1 GCA_903924185.1 uncultured Opitutia bacterium
CGCCTTCGCCACGGCTCCGGCGACGGCGACAGCGTAAATCCGTCGCAAGTCCTTGAGCGGCTTGCGCAGTAAACTCGGGCGGGCGATGAGGACGACCTCCCACCCCGCCGGCAAAGCCTCCGGATCGGACCGGAAGAGCTCACGCACCAGGCGTTTGGCCCGATTCCGGTTCACCGCTAACGGAATAGCCTTTTTGGCGACCACGACGGCAAAGCGCGCAGGCTCGACTTCGGCTCCCACCTCCGCCGGGCCAATATTCAAAAGAAAAGGCCCGCAGTCTAGCCGCGAGCCTTGGGAGCGGAGGCGTTGGAAATCGGCCGAGGCACGAATCCGACGTTCCCGCGGAAGACGCATGCGCTTACTTCCAGGAAGCGGTACCAAGGCGCTTGCGGCCGAGCTTACGACGAGCGGCAATCACCTTACGGCCGCCCTTGGTCTTCGAGCGAGCGAGGAAACCGCACTTGCGGGCGCGGGAGATTTTAGATGGGCGGTAGGTGGGTTGCATGGCGTTTGAAGGGGATAGCCAAGAACACCCCGACCAGCCTGTCAAGCCCCACGCTTCCCGGCTTGGCAGGACGCCCCCGGACGGGAAAGATGGGGGTAATGAGCCCCGAAGAAGGAAAGAAGCGCCCCTTACCCCAGCGCGCCTACCTGAACCAGGAGTTCATGTGCAGCCCCCAGGCCCGGACCATCCGCGTCATGACGGAGCTCACTGAACCCCACCTCCGGTTTAAGAAATACAACGTCCGCAACACGGTGGTCATGTTTGGCTCGGCCCGCACCCTCCCCCTCGAACAGGCCCGTACCCAATACGATGAGGTTAAAGCACTCATCGCCCGCGGCGAGTGTTCTGGTGCGGAATGCTCCGCCCGACTGCGCATCGCGGAAATGAACCTGCGCAGCGCCCCTTACTACGAAGCCTGTCGCGAACTCGCCTTCGAAATGACCAAGTGGTCGCTCTCGTTGCCTGAGTGGCAGCGCTTCTTGGTCTGCTCGGGTGGGGGCCCCGGCATCATGGAGGCCGCCAATCGCGGGGCCTTCGAAGCCGGCGGTCGTTCGGTCGGCTTGGGCATCGCCCTGCCCTTCGAGCAAAGCCATAACCCTTACATCACCCCAGAGCTCGACCTCGAATTCCATTATTTCTTTGTTCGGAAATACTGGTTCCTCTACCTCGCCAAAGCGATGGTCGCCTTCCCCGGCGGCTTCGGGACGTTCGACGAGCTCTTCGAAATGATGACGCTCATCCAGACGGGGAAGACGAAGAAACATCTTCCGGTATTACTCTTCGGTTCGGAGTTCTGGAAAAAGCTCCTGAACTTCGAGGTCTTCCACGAGTGGGGCATGGTCTCACCGGGAGACCGCGACCTATATGTTCACGTGGACTCGGTGCAAGAAGCGCGCGACACCCTCATCAGCATCATCACCGAGAAGTATCTTAAGGATGGCAGCGAACCCAACGACTGACGGCGTGCTGGTCGCTTGGACGACTTTACCAACGCGGGAAGAGGCCGACCGGCTGGCCGCGGGCGCGGTGGCCGCACGTCTGGCGGCGTGTGCGCAGGTGGAAGGCCCCGTTCGCTCCCATTATGTCTGGGAAGGCCAAGTGCAGGCTGAAGATGAATACCGCATCACCTTCAAACTCAGCGCCACGCAGGAACCGATTTTACGGACCTGGGTCCACAGCCGCCATCCGTATGCCGTGCCGCAGTGGCTCGCCGTCCCCGCGACCCACGTGAGCCCCGCCTACCAAGCCTGGATTCTCGGCGTCCGCTAAAGCTCCATGACGACCGACACGCTCGAAGCCCTTCTCTACTTCCTCCTCGGGCTTGGCCTGCTGGGCGCCTGGTCTTACGAGTACCTGAAACGGCGACGGACGAACGGCCCCGAAAGTTTTTGGCCCGGCACCTCCAGCGCTCCCTGGCAGGCCTCGCTCCTCATCGCCGCAGTGATGATCTTAATCACTATCGCCGAAACGGCGGTGGAACATCGCTTGGGCATGACGACCCAACAGTCCACCATCGCTCCTTCATTCCTTCTCGCGATGCTCGGCGCCTCGGTGATCGAAGAGGCGGTCTTCCGTGGTTTCACCGCACCGAGTTATTTTGGCGGCCGCAAACTCCTCGCGCTCATCCTCATCGGTTCCGTGGTGTTCAGCGCTATCCATGGCTTCGATCTCCGAAGCACCCAAGGCCGCATCAGTGCTATCTTTGCTTTCGTGACGTCGATCTGGCTCTACCTGGCGCGTTTCAATCCACTCAATCCAGAACGGTCGCTCATCCCGTGTTTTACGGGACATGCCGTGCGTAATCTGGCGGTGTTCGGCGTTAAATGGGCACAAGGCTTCATAAACTGGAATTAGAGGGTCTTCCTCAGCAAAACCATTGCAACAGCGGTGGGTTTTGGGTGTCTTAAACGGACCCCCATGAATACTCCCGAAACCAACAACCGTCGCGACTTCCTGAAGCTCAGTGCCCTCGCTGGCCTCAGTTTAGGCTTTGGTGCAATCCCGACCGCCGAGGCGGCGCCAGACCCCAAGAACCTGAAGCTCCAAGGGCATGACGAAATCGGTGTCACGCGCCCCCGCCCCGCCGGTAATAAGCCCGTGTGGGACCTCCAGACCAAGCCCCTCCAGAAGGTACGTTGCGCGTTCATTGGCCTTTCCCGCGGCTCGACGCACCTCAATTCCGCGCTGAATATCGACTTCGCGGAAGTCGTCGCCGTCTGCGATATCAATCAGAACCGCGCGAAGGGCGCCGCAGCTAAGGTCAAGGCCGTCACCGGCAAGGAACCCGCCATCTACATGGAGAACGAAAACTCTTGGGAACAGATGGTCGCCCGGGACGACATCGACGTGGTCTATATTGCGACCCCTTGGGAATGGCACGTGCCGATGGCCGTCAAAGCCATGGAATGCGGCAAGCACGCGTACATCGAGGTCTCTGCCGCTGTCTCCGTCGACGAGTGCTGGAAGCTGGTCGACACGTCCGAGAAGACCCAGCGCCATTGCGCAATCATCGAAAACTGCTGCTACGGCGACGAAGAACTCTTCGTGCTCAATATGGCCCGCCAAGGCTTCTTTGGCGAACTCAAGCACGCCGAGTGCGCTTACATTCACGACCTGTCGCAGGGCGTCCTCTGGCAACTCGGTAGCGAAGGTGGCTGGCGCCGCAATTACCATACGTTCATGGACGGTAACCTCTACCCCACCCACGGCCTCGGACCGGTGGCGCAGTACCTAAACATCGGCCGCGGGGACGCGTTCAAGTTCGTAGTCTCGGTCTCGTCGCCTGAATTCAACCTCACGCAGTACCGCGACGCCAAGAACCCCAACGGCGGTAAGCACAAGGACGAGAAATACGTCTGCGGCGATATGAATACCTCCATCATTAAGACCCAGCTCGGCCGCACGATTATGATCCAGCACGACGTCGTCAGCCCGCGCCCCTACTCGCGTATCAACGCGCTCAGCGGCTCGCAGGCGACGTTCTTCGGCTACCCCGGTCGCCTCGCCGTCAACCCCGCCAACCCGCATCCCTCGATCAAGGGTATGAAGCTCAGCTCCCACAGTTGGCTCCAGGATGAAAAGCTCGCTGCGTTCATGAAGGCCAACGCCCACCCGCTCATCAAGAAGGTCGGTGAATCCGCCAAGAAGGTCGGTGGTCACGGCGGCATGGACCACGTGATGAACTTCCGCATGCTCGATTGCCTACGCCAAGGCATCACCCCAGACATGACCGTCTACGATGCGGCCGATTGGTCTTCGATTCTCGAGATCTCCGTTCGCTCCGTGAAGGACGGCTCGATGCCGATTCAGTGCCCCGACTTCACCCGCGGCGGCTGGAAGACCATCAAGCCGCTCGGCATCGTCTCCTAAGCGACGTCCCAAGCTCCCCACGAGACCCGGCCACTTGGCCGGGTCTTTTGTTTCGCTCCTAACTAAGCCGGGTCGATCCCTCATCCCTCCCGTCAGATTCCCTGCGTTGAGGGGACCGTGCGGCTACCCAAGGCTTGACTGTATTCCAAATTGGAATGTATCATGCCCCACCTTGAATGGCACATCCGTCCGACGCCTGAATTCATCCGCACCACCCAAACCTACGAGAAGAAGCACCCCGACGAGCTCGCCGCGACCCTCGCCAACCTCCAAGAACGCTACCTTCCTCGTCTGCGCCACGCCCGCCACCCCGGCCTCGTCCATGCCGGTTGCCTGCATCATGAAGGCCGCGGCATCATCGCCATCGACCAGCATGGCCAAGGGCCACACCTTCGCGAAACCCGACTCTACGCTTACCCGGACGACCGGACACACACCCTCCACCTCCTACTGATTGCAGATAAATCTAACCAGAAGCGCGATCTCCGCCTCGTCTACGAACTCCTCGATCATCTCCGCACCGACCCATCCCATGGCTGAACTCATCACACCAACCCGCTCCACCCGCTACCGGAACGTCGAAGACCTCCGCCGGGCTGGCATCATTTCGGCGGAAACCGCCCAGCGCGTCCGCGCGGCCGGAGAACGCACCAAGGTGATCACCCATCTCGTATGCCAGAGGCTGAAGGCTGGCCTCTCTCAGAAAGAGGTCGCAACGCGCCTGCGACGAACCCAAAGCTGGGTCTCCAAGTTCGAGGATCGTACCGACGCCGACCTGACACTCGGGGAAATCCAAGCCTACTGCCAAGCGGTCTCAGGCTCGTTCTCGCTGAAGTTCGGACGAGCAACCAGGTCGACTTGAAACGGATTCAGGGTTGCCCCAAATACCCCGCGGTAAAGACTCCCCGTATGGCTTCTCCTGCCGACCTTGCGTCCTGGACCGCCGGTCTTGTCACCCGCTCGGGCGAAGAGACCGAACGGGCCGCCGAGGCGTTTGCAGCCCTCTTGCCGCCTGATACGGTGCTCACCCTCCAAGGCGACCTCGGTACGGGCAAGACGACCTTCGTACGCGGTCTGGTGCGCGGCCTAGGGGTCACGGGTGACATCACCAGCCCCTCCTTCGCCCTGCTCAACGTCCATGAGGGCAGTCGCCAGGTCTTCCACGTCGACGCCTACCGACTGAAGTCCGGTGCCGGGCTCGATGACCTTATGATTTGGGACGTGGCCCGTTCCCCTTGGAATGTGCTCGTGGAATGGCCCGAACGCGTGGCCACCCACCTCCCCCGCGGGCTCTGGAAACTAAAGACCTCCATCCTTGCGGATGGAGGTCATCGTTACGAACTAACGCTGCCGGGGTAACCCGACGGCTTACTTGTCGAAGCGCTTGCGCTCGTTTTCCGTGAGGTAACGCTTACGCATGCGGATGAAGTTCGGGGTGATTTCGACCATCTCGTCGGACTCAATGTACTCGAGGCAAGCTTCGAGGGACATCTGGCGCATCGGCTTGATCTTGGCCGCGTCGTCAGAACCGGAAGCACGCACGTTCGAGAGCTTCTTGTTGATGACGAGGTTGATCTCGAGGTCGTTGTCCTTGCAATGCTCGCCCACAATCTGGCCCATGTAGATTTCGTCGGTCGGCTTCACGAAGAAGTCGCCGCGGTCGTACAGACGATCCAGGGAGTAGGCCGTGACAGCGCCGCCCTCTCCACCAATCATCACGCCAGCGGCGCGGTGAGGGGCTTCGCCGCGGACTGGCTCATAACCGAGTAAGTTGTGGTACATGACCGCTTCGCCACGGGTGGTGGTGAGCATCAGGGTACGGAGACCGAAGAGGGCGCGAGAAGGTACCTTGAATTCCATGTGGATCCAGCCGCTGGTGCCGGCCTTGGCATCCATCGAACGGAGTTCGCCACGACGACCGAGGACGAGGGACATCACGTCACTCTGGGAAGCTTCTGGGCAGTCGACCGCCAAGGTTTCAACCGGCTCGCACTCGACACCATCGATTTGCTTCATGATGACGGTGGGCTTACCCACGGAGAGTTCAAAGCCTTCGCGGCGCATCGTTTCGATGAGTACGCCCAAGTGCATGAGGCCACGGCCAGACACCTTCCAAGAATCGGCACCTACTTCGCGGTCAACACGGAGGGCGACGTTCTTTTCGAGTTCCTTGATGAGGCGCTCGCCGACCTGGCGGCCAGTAACGAACTTACCGTCCCGACCAGCAAAAGGCGAATCGTTGACGCGGAAGGCCATGGTCACGGT
Source organism: uncultured Opitutia bacterium (assembly GCA_903924185.1). GTDB lineage: Bacteria > Verrucomicrobiota > Verrucomicrobiia > Opitutales > UBA953 > UBA953. The sequence goes on from CAIYAN010000156.1 coordinate 6,140, forward strand.
GGGCTCGTCGACACTGACGGGAGTCATCGGACGGGGGTTCTCGATATCCGTGATGGTCGCACCGATTTCGACGTGGTCGAGGCCGATGACGGCACAGATATCACCAGCGGAAACTTCTTGGGCCTTCACGCGGCCCAAGGCTTCAAAGACTTCGACTTCTAAGACGCGCTGCTTGAACTGTTCACCGTTACGGGTGACCATCATGACGGGCATACCGGGGGCGATCTTACCCGCGGTCACGCGACCGACCGCGATACGGCCGACGTAGTCGGAGTAAAGCATGGCGGTCACCATAATCTGGAGCGGGTTGGCGAGGGCCTCGGCGCGGGACTTGAAGCCGGCAGCAGCACCACGGGAAGAACCTTCGGCGTAGGGCTCAGGGATCTTGTCGACGATGGTGTAGAAGAGGTCCATCAGGTCCTTCGGACGCTGACCTTCGACGGTCTTGGCGCGGTCGAGGGTGCCCCAGCCTTCGCGGCCGGAAGCGTAGACGATCGGGAAGTCGAGGGCGGACTCCGGCGCATCGAGGGCGACGAGCAAGTCGAAGACTTCGTCGACAACGGCGTCAGGGCGGGCGGAGGCCTTGTCGATTTTGTTAATGACGACGATGGGCTTGAGACCAAGCGCGAGGGCCTTCGAGAGCACGAAGCGCGTCTGCGGCATCGGGCCTTCAAAGGAGTCAACGACGAGGAGGCAACCGTCCGCCATGTTGAGCACGCGCTCGACTTCGCCACCGAAGTCCGCGTGACCTGGGGTGTCGATCAGGTTGATCTTGTATTCCTTCTGATTGCGCGGGTCGGTCCACTTGATGGCGCAATTCTTCGCAGTGATGGTGATGCCACGTTCACGCTCGAGGTCACCCGAGTCCATGATGAGGCCGTGCTGGCCACCCGCGAGCTTGTCGAGGTCCTCGGCGCGGAACATGCCAGACTGGTAAAGCAGGCGGTCGGTGAGAGTGGTCTTGCCATGGTCGACGTGGGCAATGACTGCGATGTTACGGAGATTCATCTGTAAAGGCCTTACGCATAGGAAAAACCCCCTCGGTGCAAGGGGAATAAGGCAACCTAGCCCATTTAGTGGGCATTTTTACGCTTCCGTCACCTCGGGAGGGTCTCAGGCCAAGCCATCCCGGACTAAGACGGCCTCAGAATCGAGGTCCCGGCCCATAAAATCATGGAAAACCTTCTCGGCGGGCTCGGAATTGCCTTTAGCGAGGATTTTAGCCCTTAACTCACGCCCAACCTTGGGGTTGAGGACGCCCTCCTTAAGGAAGCGAGTAAAGGCATCGGCCTCCAAGGCCTCCGCCCATTTGTAAGAATAATACCCAGCCGCATAGCCGGTGGCGTCCGAGAAGAGGTGATTAAACCGTCGGGCCATGGAAGGCAATCGGCGGGTCGTCCGGGTCTGCCACGCGCCGAGGTCATCATTCCAGTGCTTATCGAGGTCGGCATCCTTCAGTTCCTGGGCACGGATATGCAGGTCGAGGTCGAGCTTCGAGAAGCAGAGCTGCCGCATGCAGGTGGAGGCCGCACGGAAATTCGCGGCCGCTTCCAGTTTAGCAAGGAGCTCGGTCGGCAGGGTCGCGTCCGTCTCGTGGTGACGAGCGAAGAGCGCGAGGGACTCTTCTTCCCAGCACCAGTTCTCGAGAATCTGCGACGGGAGCTCGACGAAGTCCCAAGCGACGCGCACGCCCGCGAGGGATTCGACTTCGACCTCGGAGAGGACGTGGTGCAGCAAATGACCAAACTCGTGGAAGACCGTGGTGACTTCGTCGTGCGTCAGGAGGGCCTGCTTAGCACCCACCGGAGGCGTGAAGTTGCCGCACATCAAACCGAGGTGCGGGGCGAAGGAACCGTCGCGGCGCGGGCCGCCCGTTCGGAAGAAGTTCATCCAAGCACCACCGCGCTTCGATTCGCGGGGGAACCAATCAGTATAGAAGGAGCCGAGGTGACGGTCGCCGTCCCGGACTTCGTAGAAGCGGACTTCAGGATGCCACACGGAGACGGGCTCGCCGTCCACGCGCGGGTCAGCCGCCCGGACGACTTGGCGTGTCCCCGCGGCCGCATCGACGTAGACCGTATCACGGCCCACGACTTGGATACCGAAAAGACCGCCAAATAATTTGAACATGCCCGCAATGACGCCGTCGACCGGGAACCAAGGACGCAGGGCTTCATCATCGAAGCCGTGTAACTCGCGACGCATCTGCTCGGAATAGTAGCCGAACTCCCAAGGGTGCAACACGCGGACCGCCTCGCCAGCCTTCTTGGCACGATAGGCTTCGAGCTCCGACATCTCCGCCTCAAACTTAGGGCGAATGCGTTTCGCCATGTCCTCAATGAACGACAGCGCGGTGGCGCCGTGACGAGCCATACGGCGAGCCGTGGTGAAATCGGCGAAGTGCGCCTTGCCAAGCAGGCGGGCCTTCTCGTCGCGCAGGGCGAGAATCTCGGACACGAGTGCGGTGTTGTCCCACTTCTCCTTGTGGCCGACTTGCGTCAGGCCTTCCCAACAGAGACGGCGGAGATCGTCGTCCTGCGCATACTGCAGCGCCGGCGAAACGGAAGGCTGCTGGAGCGTGAAGCGCCAGGCTTCGGGGCGACTCTTACCAGTGGCAGACTGCTTAGCGGCGGCGAGAGCGCTGGCCGGGAGGCCGGCCAAACGGGCTTCGTCGGTGACGAAGTGCTCCCAGTCATTCGTCGAATCGAGGACGTTTTCCGAATACTTCTGTGTCTTCGCGGCGAGGGCGGCATTGAGCTCAGCGAGTCGTTGCTTTTGTGCGGCCGGAAGATCCGCGCCATTCTCCTCGAAATCAGCCATCGTCTCCTGCAGAAAACGGCGACGCACACCCGTCAACGCCTGGGCTTCTGCGGTCGCGGCGTAAGCCTTGAATACGGCCCAGATCTCGGCGTCGAGCGTGAGCGAAGTGTAGAAGGCCGTGACCTCCGGTAGGAGTGCGTTGTAGGCGGTGCGAAGTTCGGGCGAATTCAGGACCGCATCGAGGTGCGTGACTAAGCCCCAACCACGACCGAGTTCGCGCGTGGCGCTCTCGAAGCCCAGCAGGACGTTGTCATAAGTCAGCGCCGAGCCGGAAATTTTCTTGAAGCCATCGACATTACTACGGGCACGGCGCAGGGCCTCCCGAATGTCCGGCTCAATCGTTGCGGGCTGGAGTTGGCTCCAATTAAAGAGAAAGTCGTCTTTGAGAAAGGGGTGCACGGGTTGAAGGTGCCCCAAAAGAGGGTAATTTCAAGGTTGGTTGGCAGGAATATGCGATGGCTTTCGGGCGTAATCGGGCAGTCAGGCTTGCGAACCGCAATGGATGGCCCAAATGCTTTCGTCATGAGCAATCTGCCCGTGCTGCCCGTCCAGCACCTCGAGGTCATTCCGACCAAGGGTGGTACGGCCGTATTCCTGGTCACCGAGCGTAAGACAATCGTCATCCAAGTCGACGCCTCGGTCGGCGAAGCCTTGCTGGCCGCCTTGGCCGGGAAGGTGGCGGATCGTCCGCAATCGCACGACCTGATGTTACACCTGCTGCTCGGCTTAGACGCAGTGGTCGGGCATGTCGTCATCCTGGAAGTTAAAGATGGCGTGTTCTTTGCCCGTATCGTCCTGAGCCAAGAGGGTCCGGTCGCCCGCAAGGTGGCCGAAGTCGACGCACGTCCCAGCGACGCACTGGTGCTGGCGGTGAAGGCCAAGCGGCCAGTTTTCCTCAGCCGCCAGGTGATCGAAACCTGCGAAGACATGACGGAGACGCTCGCCCGCCTCCGGAAGCAGGCGTGAGCACTCCCCTGCCCGACCCGCAGGTCGCCGGCACCCGTCCGTCGGTGTTGGCGCCGATGCAGGACGTTACCACCACGGGCTTCATGCGCGTCATCGGACGGCGCGACGGGCCTGACTGGTTCGTGACCGAGTATTTCCGTGTGCATGAATCGTCGACGCCGGAAAAGCACATCGTCGACTCGCTCCTGAACCACGGCACGGGACGCCCAGTCTTTGCCCAGTTGATCGGTGAAGACACGCCCCACATGGTGCGTACGATCAAGTTGCTGCAGAAATACCCAATCGCTGGCATCGACCTCAACATGGGCTGCCCGGCCCCCAAGGTTTATCGGAAGAACGTCGGCGGCGGCCTACTCCGCGACCCAGCCAAGATCGACGAGCTCCTTGGAGTCATGCGCGCGGAAACGCCCGGACGCTTCACGGTGAAGATGCGCATCGGCTTCGAGGACCAACGCCACTTCGACGCGATCCTCGCGCTCGTGGCGAAGCACCAGGTCGACCTGCTCACGGTGCACGGTCGCACGGTCAAAGGGCTTTACTGGTCCGAGGTCGATTACGCTGCGATTACGCACGCGGTGAATTCGGTCCCCTGCCCGGTCATCGCCAATGGGGACGTGACGAGCTCTGCCAAAGCCCAGCGACTCCTCGCCGAGACGGGCGCATGGGGCATGATGATGGGCCGCCACGCCATCCGGAATCCGTGGATCTTCCAGCAATGGCGGGCCGTCCAGCAAGGCCGCGAGCCGTTCGCGCCCACGCTCGGGGACGTTCGGCAGTATATCCAAGAAATCGCCGAAGAATGCTGCGACCAGGCGATGGCCGTCGACCGCCAGGCTGGCCGCCTGAAGAAATTCCTGAATTTTATCGGCCTCTCCATCGACACGGAGGGGCGCTTCCTATTCGAGATGCGTCGCACGGAAACGATGTCAGATCTCCTGAAGTGCTGCGATGCCCATCTCCTCGGAGACCGCGCCACGGAGCGCTACCCCGAAGAGCCGCACCGCGGGCTCATCGCGCGACCGACGCGCGAGACCCAGCAAGGCTGCGAGCTCTGATTAGTCGCCCTTCACCGCGCCACGCAGACGACGGTCACGGGCCAAGACGAGCAAGAGCGGGCCGCCAATCACCAACAGCGACCAAAGGCCGGTGACCAAGGCGACGAACGTGCCGAGGCTGCAGGCGCAGGACTGCTTACGTCGAAGTACCAGATACCAAGGCAAGCAGAGGGCCAGGCCGACGAGCGAGGCCTTGCTGGTGCGCAGGAGCGATGTCTCCAAGTTAGACTCATCGGTGCGGACACGGCGCAGGAGAATGGCTGTCCAGACGATCCACGAGACCAGCCAAGCGACGAGGATACCGACAAGAAACGGACCGCTCTCGAATTCCTTGGGATTAGCTCCAGGCAGGAAGTAATAGACATCGAGTAACGCGAACAATGGCAGTGCCACGAGAAACGCCGTGCAAAAAGCGGCCCCGAGGAGTCGCGGCCAGAGTACCGCGGGCTGCGCCGAAAGGGTCAGCTTAGGCGCCAGTGGCAGGAAGAAGACGCAGGACTGCAGGAGCGCAAAGGCCCCGTAGAGCATCACCGGCACGACCTCGATGGTACTTTCCCCGAGGTGCTCCCAATTAATGCGGAAAACGTTTCCGCCCACGAGGCCACTCAGTTCAGGGGCGTCCCCAAGACATAAGGAAACCACGAGCTCCATCACCGCATTGAGCAGGAAGGCCAAGGGAATCGAGAAGCCGAAAGCCTTTAGAAGGGGGCGCATAGGGATAAAAATAGCCTGTCTTCGGCTAGGGGCGGGGCGAGTTTAAACAGCCCCCCTTGACTCTGCCTGCAGACCTATAAAGTAATAGGTATGATCAACCTCACTGAAGCCGCCGCCCAACAGGTCCGGGTGCTGCAGAAAGCTCAGGCCAACCCGGAGTCGATCCTCCGCGTCCTCGTTGAGACTGGCGGCTGCTCCGGTTTCGAATACGGCATGGCGTTCGACATGCGCAAGGACGGTGACCTCGAGTTCGAAAGCCAAGGCATGAAGATCCTTATCGACCCCACCAGCCACGCCTACCTCGACGGCTCCACCGTACATTTTGACGACGGCCTGCACGGTAAGGGTTTTGAAGTGCGCAACCCCAACGCCAGCAGCACCTGCGGCTGCGGAAAATCTTTCAGCTAAGACCATGAAGACCCTACTACTACTCGCCGTCGGCATCGCGGTCGCCCTCTTCGCTGCCACCTCCCCTTCCGAAACCAAGCCCATGACCAAAGCCGACAACCCCTCTTCGAAAGCCCCGCAAGTCCTCGTCACCCTCGACGACGGCAAAGGCGGCGTTAGCAAACCGCAGCTCGTCGACAAGATTGTCCGTACCGACGCCGATTGGGCTGCCCGCCTGACGCCGGCCCAGTTCGAAGTCTGCCGTGCCAAGGGCACGGAACGCCCCTTCTGCGGCACCCTGCTCGATAACAAGAAGACCGGTACCTACCACTGCGTCTGCTGCGACCTCCCGCTCTTCTCGTCCGACGCCAAGTTCAACTCCGGCACCGGCTGGCCGAGTTTCTTCCAGCCCGTCTCGAAGGAGAACGTCGCGACCATCTCCGATAATAAATACGGCATGACCCGCACGGAAATCCTCTGTGCCCGCTGTGATTGCCACCTCGGCCACGTCTTCGAAGACGGCCCGAAGCCGACCGGCCTGCGCTATTGCCTGAACTCCGAATCGTTGAAGTTCAAGGAACGCGCCGGCGA
>CAIYAN010000157.1 GCA_903924185.1 uncultured Opitutia bacterium
ACGACCACCGGGACGAGCAGTATACCGTCCGCTTTGAAGGTAGCGGCACCGAGGCCACCGCGGTCGCCGAGGGAGACTTCCTTGTTTGCGGCATACGCGGTCTTGAAGTTCACGGCCGGTGTAGCGCTGGCATTCGCGCCGAAGCGGAAGCCATGCACAACGACGTTACCTTTGCGTTCGCTGGCTTCCAGTGAAAGGGCTGTAGGGATATTGGCGACGACGCGGGCAGTGCCGAGTTCGACCCACTGAGGCTGGCCGGTACCTTGGACGTCTCCCCCGATTGCCTTGTTGGCGAAGCGGCCGGTGAGCTTGGCTTTGCCGTCCTTCGGCATAGTCACCTGCACGGCCACCGTCGTCTCACCATCCGCGGCAAAGGTGAACGTGGCCATCAGGCCTTTGTCGCCGTTGAATTTGGCGACGCGCTTGCCATCGACCTCTTCGAAGCGCGCGCCGAAACGGGTCGGGCCAGCCGAATCGAGACCGACATCATTGGCCGCCAGGGTTGCGACGAGGCAGGGCAGGGCGGCGAGTAGCTGGAGGAAGCGCATAGGGGTACGTCTCAAGTTGAACGCTCCCCCCATCGCAGCCAACCCTCTTAATCGATAGATTTGGGGCGTTTGGCCTTACCAGCTATCCGCCAACTTCGAGATTACCGTGTTTTCACCGACGTGTTTGATGGGGCTCGCGGTACTGCCGTAGATTTTTCCGCCGCAGGCCTTCCGCCAACGGTGGCAAAAAGAGAGGTCTTCCGAGAGTTCGCGGTCACCGAGGTCAATCTTGTTGAATGGCATGATGAAGCCCGCGAGTTTTTCGGCGAAGGGGTAGCGTTTATAGCGCTGCGTATCGACGATTTCCGGACAGCTCTGAATCATCTTCGCCACCGCGGCGCGTGAGATGAGTAACACACCTGCGCCTAGGCCGGACACTTCGACGAAGGGTTCCTTACTCGGAGTGCCCACGGGCGTTCCGATGAAGTCACAAGCTTGCGCGTAGGCTTGTTCAAAGGGCTGGTTGCCCTTGGCGTGCAGTTTGCGGAGGTCGACCGAACGTCGCGGGTAGATGGCACCCACGACATCCTGCTTCAGCGCTAGCATTTCAAAGATGAGCTTGGCTTCGAAGCCCATGTCGCTGTCGAGGAAAAGGAGGTGCGTGCAGTCGGTCCGGTTGAAGTAGAACCTTGAGATGAGATAGTTGCGCGCCGTCACCACGTCTGCGTAGTCGATCGATGAGAAGCAGAGGGCGACGCGGTGCTTGGGCGCTTCACCGGTTAGGCCGAAGAGGCTTTCAACATAAGCCCCCGCATAGCTCGAGCGGTAGGCAGGCGTCGCAATGCAGACCTTGGTAGGGGTTAGGCTTTGCATGAGTACACTGCCGGAGAGAGTCTTAGGGTCCATGCGGGTTGATTGGCGGTTATGGTCAGTTTTGCGAGTTTCTTATGTACGAATAAGCCGCCTAGGTATCGGTAGGGGGAGCACCACGTACTGTCCTGGCTGCATCACGGGTAGGGGCGCGACTGCGTCGCGTCCGTTCGCTGGTAAACCTAGATAGTTTAGACGCTCGGGTATGCTCAAGTCACTCCGGTCAACGGACGCGACACAGTCGCGCCCCTACCTCATTGCCGCACCCGTTTCGCGCCCTTTGCCCTTTTGCTCCGTCCTCCGTCATCTGAACTCTGAACTCATTTAGGACAGCACGTGGCGCGGTCCCTGACTTCCCCTAGCCAACGATACTCCAGCCAACCAGTCCCCCTACGTATTCCTCTTCATTTTCCCTTAAGGCAAAAGTAACACTAGAGGTCTTCACTCAATGTGGGTTTGCGGTCATTGTATCTTCATGGGCAGCGCACAGGGCTCCCGTAAAAACCACCCCATACACGAATGATCAACACCCGTCTGATCGGAATGTGTGCCCTCGTTGCCGCGGCCTCCTTGGTCGTGGCCGACGATGCACACCCCAACCCGGACCGTTCGGCACAGCAGCCCGCGCTGCGCCCATGGCCCGTCCTCCGTCCGTCCATCCCCAAGGTGAATCCGGCCAAGCCGCTCCTCGGTGACCCGCACGCGGGTCTGACGACTGAGCAGTTGCAGCTCTTCGCCGACGGGAAGGTCGACTTCGAAAAGTCCGAAGATGTCGAAGGCGGCCTCGGGCCAATCTTCAATGAGAGTTCGTGTGTCGCTTGCCATAGCAGTGGAGCCATCGGCGGCGGGAGCGCTCGTAATGTGACGCGCTTTGGCCTGACCAAGCATGGGAAGTTTGACCCGCTCGACGCCCTCGGGGGCTCGTTGCTGCAGGACCAGGCGATTCTGCCGTCGGCCACGGAAACGGTTCCGCCT
>CAIYAN010000158.1 GCA_903924185.1 uncultured Opitutia bacterium
GACTTCCGCTTCGGTCAGGCCACCACGCGCGGCCTCATAGGCGACGGCATGCTTCCAGAGCGGTGCGGGCGCCTTGGCATGCACAGCGAGGAGTTCGGCGCAGGTGCTAAAAGGAACGTGACTGGAGCGACTGGAAAGCACCGGCAAGACCGGGGAGAGGCGGCGGAGTGCACGCAGCTGGCCCTTCGCTAGCATCGCCGCCAACGGGGCTTCTGCAATGGGGCGCAAGTCAGCCAAGATAGCCAAAGACCCCGAGCCGACCGCTTGGCAACGAATCGTGTCCGCAACGACTGGCGCCAAGGCATCCGCCAAAGCGGACGTTGAGAGATCGGACCAGGCGAGCACGACATGCGCATCGCCGTGCAAAGAAACCGTCACGCCGTCGATCTCAATGACTTCCATCATGCCGCCGCCGGTAGAGATGGCCTTGAGGAAGTGCGAGCCGCGTGCGTTCTTCAACGTCAGGCGATAAGTATTGGGATGCTCATCATGAACATCGACCGTCTCAATCCGCACCTTCACCCCGCCCTCTTGGATAATGCGCATGGAGTCGGGCAGACGATCATCGTCCGCTTCCCAGCCCAGCAAGCCCCCGAACAGGCCCATGTCGGAACCTTGGGTGTCATGGGTCGTCGGCAAAGAGCCATGCACATCAAACTCAACCAGCACCTCGGCAATTTCGCCGCCCATGAGGTCACGGCCTAAACGGCCAATACGCAGGGCCGCGGCACAATGCGAGCTGGAGGGACCGCGCATCACGGGTCCGATAACATCATTAAAAATACTGACGAGCATGGAGAGGGGTACGATCGCAGTGGACCGTGACCCCCACGATGACTCTGACCACCCCGGGGTCAAACCCTCAAGGGCTCAGCGGGCGATGTCAGGAAAGTCGGTGAAAAGCCCGTCCACCTTGGCCTCCTGCGTCAGGAAGCGGTAGTAATCCTTCCCGTCAGTGAAGCCTTTAGGCAGGGCCTCCGTCCTTAAAGTATAGGGATGGACCTTAAGGCCGACGGCATGGGCCCTTTCAACTAAGCCAGTCGGCTTGCGACCCTCAGCAATGGCGGAAAGCGCCGGACCGATGCCATCGACAACCTTGGCAATCCCTTTCAAGCCATCATCGGTATCTAGGAGCGGCGTCTTACCTCCGGTGAGCAAGACGAGCCGACCCTTCCAACCCAGTTCGTTCCGCAGACGCTGGAGCTCGGCATATTCGAAGCATTGTACATAACAGAGGTCACTCTTAGTCGCATAACCAAAACGTGCCAAGACCGCCAACATGGCCTTGGAGAGATCCTGCCCTTCCTGTCGGTGCCAACCGGCCAGTTTTACTTCCGGGTAAATGCCGACCTTCCGTCCAGTACTCTTGTTCAAGCCTTGGATAAAGACGATTTCTTCCTCGAAGGTATTGATGCGGAACTCACCGACGCCAGCGGGGAAACGTCCGGGATACACGGCCTTGCCGGTCTTAGGGTTGAAACGTTCCAGTACGCGGAGTTGGCGGACTTCTGCCAAGGTGAAGTCAATGGCGTAGAAGTTACCGTTCGCGCGCTGCCGACCCGGGAAGCGTGTCGCAACATCGGTCGTGCTATCGAGTGTGACATCATGCTGTACAATCAAGACACCATCCTTGGTCAGGACGAGGTCTTGCTCGAGGTAGTCGGC
>CAIYAN010000159.1 GCA_903924185.1 uncultured Opitutia bacterium
CGACAGTAATTTCTCCGATGTCGATGGACCTTCGAACCTAGCGCCCGACGAGTGGCATTACGTCACGCATACTTACGATAAGAACGACGGCCGGCTCTACCTTGATGGTAAACTGGATGGCAAGGCCAGCCCGACGCTCAACATCAAGTCGCCGGCCCGTCTCTGGATTGGCGGCTGGTACGATGTTTATAGCTACGAAGGCGAAATGGATGAGGTGCGGGTCTCCTCGGTCGCCCGTTCGCCGGAATGGGTGCAGCTCGAGTATGCGAACCAAGTGAAGAACCAGAGCTTGGTCGGACATGTCGTCATGCAGGGCGGGGAGGTGAGCCTCACCGCGGACCGCTTGGTGCTGAATCAAGGTGAAGCCGTGACCTACAAGGCCAATCTACCGGGGGCCTTGTCGGTCAGCTGGATTGGCGCACAGGGTCAACTCATCGCCGGCCGGATGGGCTTCAGTGAGGCCGTGGACTTGTTGCCCCCTGGGAAACAGGAATTTCGTGGGACGTGCCGCTTCTCGGCTGTCATGCCACAAGGCGTGATTCAGAAATCCGTCGAGGTAACTTGGAAGCGCGTCTTCCCCGAGCCGGTCCTGAAACTGAACGCGGCCAAGACATGGGACGGACGGACCGAGCTCCGCCTTAAGCTGGATGTCGTGAATGGTGAGCAGTTGAAGGCTTTGAAGGATGGCAAACGCATCTACCGTTGGGAGATTAGCGGTGCGCCGGTCATCTCGGAGGTCGACGGTGATACGCTGATTCTCAAACGCGCGATGGGCGCAGGTCGTTTAGTTATCTTGGCTGTCTTCGGCTCCCAGCGGGCAGGCGGAGAGCAGGTCGGCGCAGAAATTCAGGTCGCTGAGCAACCGCTAGATCTTTGGGTCGCTCGTCCCGAGCCGGCCGAAGAGTTGCCGATGGATGGTCAATTCTATGCCCGCGAGGGCGATGGCCTGGGCAAACTCTATTGCAAGGGTAGCTTAGCTACGACGGCGCAGAAGGTGACCCTCAAGCTCTACGCCGACGATAAGCTCGTCGCTGAAGCCACGCAGGCCCCGCAGGAAGGGAAGGGCTATCGCTTCGTGCAGGCGCTTAAGGCTGGCCTCATCCGCTACCGTGTGGAACTCCTTGCTGACGATAAGCCCGTGCACGCGGCGGCTGACCTGGTCTGTGGCGACGCCTTCATTATCCAAGGACAGTCCAACGCGGTCGCCAATGACTTCGGAAAGGAAAATCCCCTTCAGCCCAACCCGTGGGTGCGTACCTTCGGTGCGACCGATGGCAGCCCCAATGGTTCTCGTCAGAAGGTATGGGGTCCAGCGGAAGCCCGGGCACGTGGTGGCCGTTTGGAAATCGGTTTCTGGGGTATGGAACTCGGTCGCCGTTTGGTCGAGTCGCAGCAGATCCCTATCTGCCTAATCAACGGGGCCGTGGGTGGTACCCGCATCGATACGCATCAACGGGACGTCGCTGACCCGACGAACGCGGCCACCATCTACGGGCGGTTACTTTGGCGCGTACGCGCTGCTGGACTCGACTACGGCATCCGCGGCATTCTTTGGCATCAAGGAGAGAACGACCAAGGTGCCGATGGCCCCGATGGCACCTTTGGGTTCGTGCACTACCGAAAATACTTCGACCAGATGGCTGGTTCGTGGCGCCAAGATTACCCGAACGCCCAGCGCCTGCACCTCTTCCAGATTTGGCCGAAGTCTTGCTCCATGGGTGTTAATGGTTCGGATAACTACCTCCGCGAAGAACAACGAAAGCTCAAGTCCGCCTACGCCTACCTCGACGTCATGCCCACGCTGGGCATCCGTCCGCCGGGCGGTTGCCACTTCCCGGCTGCGGGCTACGCCGAGTTTGCCCGCCTTCTGACGCCGCTCATCGAGCGCGACCATTATGGCGTGAAGAACGCCCAGACCGTCTCCGCCCCGAATATTCTTTCGGTGCAACGCGTCGGGGAAAAACAGGACACCGTCATCCTGACCTTTGACCAGTCCGTCGTGTGGCGTGACGATTTAGCCGCGGAGTTTTCGTTTGAGAATAGTCGTGGATTCGCGCCCCCGCCTCTCTCGGTCAAGGTCGTGGGAGGTTCCGCCCAGGGTTCAACCTTGACCCTCCGGTTGAGCGAAAGCCTGCCGGTCGGCTGTTTTATTAGTTACCTCGACAGCAAGAATTGGAGCCAGGACCGTTTGGTGATGGGTGTGAACGGACTACCTGCGTTGACCTTCCGGTCCGTGCCTATCCGATGACGCTCAAGCGCATCCTTTTAGTCCTGTGGCTCGCGTCCGTCACCTTGTCCGCGGCCGACGAGGCCCCGGTGAAAACCCGCGTCACGCCGAAGGCTATCGAGCTGCCGGC
>CAIYAN010000160.1 GCA_903924185.1 uncultured Opitutia bacterium
CTTGGCCACTTCCTCGCCGCCATAAACGAGTGCATACTTCGCACCCGCGGTTTCGGCCTGTTGGGCAAGCTTACCAAATTTTCCATCGCGTAAATTATACTCAACGCGAAAACCCGCGCGACGGAGGTTGGCGACGTCTTCCAAGGCTGCATTCCGGGCATCCGGACCGAGCACCATGACAAAGAAGTCCGGGCCGTCGGCATACGCCGGGATGAGTTTCTTGGCTTCGAGTAAGTCACGCAGGGTCACATCACCCATCCCAAAACCGACGGCCGGAAGATCCGGACCGCCCAGCTTCTTGACCAGGGCATCATAACGACCGCCACCCGCCAAGGCGCGCGCTTCACCACCCGTTTCAAAGGCCTCGAAGACAAAGCCTGTGTAATAGGCCAAACCGCGGACGATCGTAAGGTCCATCACGATGCATTCACCGAAGCCCATGGACTTGAGCGTACCGAGTAAATGATTCCATTCTTCTAGTCGCGCCAGCATCGCGGCATCGCCGGCAGCGAGCGTCGCAAGGTCCTCGAGTGAGCGGGTCGCGGCAAAGGCCCGCGCAGCCGCCAAGGTCTTCTCCGCGTCGCAAGCCGTGCCGACCAACGCGGCCGTCATGGCGGTGGCTAAGTCGCTGGGGGAGCCACGTTCCAGTTTATCGACCACGCCCAGCACAGCCGTCGCGTTGGCTTCGGGGACGCCAACGCTCGCGAGGTAGCGAAACCAAAGCGTGCGGTCGGAAATACGGATGCGAAAGTCCTGCTGCGTCAGGCCGAAACCCAAAAGACAATCGGCGCAGAGTGCGATGAGCTCCGCATCGGCGGCAGGACCAGCCTCACCCAGCAAGTCGGCATTCAGCTGATAGAAAGCACGAAGGCGGCCTTTCTGCGGCTTCTCGTAACGGTAGTTCTCACCGATGGCGAACCAGCGGATGGGCTTGGCCATGCCGTTAGCGCGGGCGCCGACCATGCGGGCCAGCGAAGGCGTCATCTCGGGACGGAGGCTAACCTGGCGGCCGCCCTTATCTTCAAAGTTAAATAACTGGCGGACAATCTCTTCGCCGGACTTCTCGGTAAAAAGTTCCAAGGGCTCGAGCACCGGCGATTCCCACTCACGGAAACCATAACGGCGGCAGGCTTGGCGCCACACGTCAAAGATGTGCCCTAAGACCGCACGGTCTTCAGGATAGAACTCCCGGAAGCCGGGCAGCGTTCGAATGTCGGACATTGAAAGTCGGGAAACTTACGACTGCGGCTGCTCGGGAGCGGCGTCCGTCTTCTCAACGTTATACGACTTGAGCTTGGCCTTCAGTTCCTTGCCGGCCTTGAATTTGATGACCGCACGCTTCGGAATGACGACGTCGGTCTCTGGGCGGTTCGGATTGCGACCAATGCGGCTCTTGCGAACCTGAACCTGGAAGACGCCGAAGTTGCGCAACTCAACATCGCGACCGGACAAGAGCGCCTCGCTGATAGCATCCAAGGTCAGCTGCACGCTGTCGCGGATGTGCTTTTGCGGGTAGCCCTTTTCGGTAAAGATCTTTAGGACGATTTCCCGCTTGGTGAGGTTGTCGGACATAGAGGTTCGTAAGTGTTGATAGACAAAGGCATGGGAAACGCCCCATGGCAACACCGCACCCACAAAAAAAGGCTATTCGAGGTTCTGCACCTGCTCCCGAATCCGCTCGATCTCGGTTTTAGCCTCTAAAACGGCCTGGGTGGTGGGTATTTCGGCCGCCTTACTCCCAACGGTATTAACCTCCCGAAGAAGTTCTTGGACGAGGAAATCGAGTTTTCGGCCACTTTTCTCGACCTTCAACTCATTGGCAAACTGCAGGATATGGCTTTTGAGGCGGACGACCTCCTCGGTGATATCGCAGCGGTCGGCGAAGAGCGCGAGCTCCTTGAGGACGCGCTCATCGGAAGGATCGAGACTCAGGCCGGCTTCCTGTAGGCGTTTCAGTAGGGCCGCTCGATGCCGCTTCGGTGCCTCCCGCTCGCCTACTTCCATGTCCGCGACGAGGGCGGAAATTTTCTGCAAGCGGGCGCTGAGGTCGGTGACCAGACTGCGTCCTTCGGCCTCACGCATCGCTACCAACTGATTCAAGGCGGCGGCAAAGCCCTGGGCGACGGCGACTTCACAAGTTTCTAGGGTCGGCAAGGGAGCGCGCCCGGTGCGTTTGCTTTCAGCGAGCTGCAGCAGCAGGCGAGCATCGGGTTCGAAAGGAACGCCCGCCCGTGCAGCGAGGCCACGCAGATCGGCCAAAGTGTTCAGCACCGCCTCATCATCCCACGCGGTCGTAGTCGGCTTGGCGGCCACATCGGCAAAAGTCACCCGCACCGTCACCTTACCGCGGACCAGTCGGGCCCGGATCCACGGTGCCGACAGCGTCTCCAGCGACGCCCATTCCTCCGGCGCGTAGCAGGAGACTTGTAGGTTCTTCTGATTGACCGTAGCGATTTCAACGGAGAGGCGACGGTCAGGGAGGTTGATTTCTCCGCGACCGAAACCCGTCATCGAAGTCGCCGCCATACTCAGAGCTTGATTTCGACGCCCATCGCACGAGCGGCACTCCACACGTCCTTATCGCCGCGGCCGGAGAGGTTGATGAGCACGATATTCGTGCGTGGTCCGTCCGCCGCGACCTTGCAACCGTGGGCGATAGCATGACTCGACTCCAGCGCCGGAATGATACCCTCGGTACACGAAAGCAGCTTGAAGGCGTCGAGGCATTCCTGGTCATTCGCATAGGCGAACTCAATACGACCCTTATCGTGGTAATAGGCATGCTCGGGGCCGACGGCGGCGTAATCCAAGCCCGCGGAGACGGAATGGGTCCCTTCAATCTGCCCTTCGCTGTTCTGTAAAATATGGGTCATGCAACCCTGCAACACGCCCAAGCGTCCACCGGCGAAACGCGCGGCATGTTCGCCTGTCTTGATGGCGCGGCCACCCGCTTCGACGCCAATCAGCTGGACGCCCGGTTCGTCGAGATACTCAAAGAACGAACCGATGGCATTCGAGCCGCCACCGACGCAGGCCACGACGGTGTCGGGCAAGCGGTCTTCAGCCCGAATCATCTGCTGCTTGGACTCGAGCGAAATGATCCGATGGAAATCGCGGACCATCATGGGATACGGATGTGAACCATAAGCCGTGCCCAAAATATAATGCGTATCGCGCACATTGGTCACCCAATCGCGCATGGCCTCATTGACGGCCTCTTTCAACGTTCGTTGACCCGCCTCGACGCCACGGACCTCTGCGCCCATGAGACGCATTCGGTAAACATTAAGTGCTTGGCGTTCCATGTCCGTCGCACCCATATAAATGACGCACTTTAGGCCAAAACGGGCGCAGACGGCGGCGGTCGCGGTGCCGTGCTGACCGGCGCCGGTTTCGGCGATGATGCGCTTCTTGCCCATGCGGACGGCGAGTAAGGCTTGGCCGATGACGTTGTTGATCTTATGGGCCCCAGTGTGGAGCATATCCTCGCGCTTGAGGTAAATCTTAGAGCCACCGCAGTGTTTGGTGAGCGCCTCGGCGTAATAGAGGCCCGTGGGGCGGCCGGCATATTCCACCAACATGTCCGCGTAGGCTTTCTGAAAGGCGGGATCGCGCCGGGCCTCATCGTAAGCCTTGGTTAAGTCGAGCAAAGGAGTCATTAATGTCTCGGGGACATACATGCCGCCGAATTGGCCGAAACGGCCATGAACGTCGGGAACCTGGAAGCGAGGCTCGGTGGTCGGGATAAGGCTGGAGGCCGACATAAAGTGTTCTCCGATAAAGCGAGAAGCTCTCGGAAGGGCAAGCGACAAGGTCACATCGCAGGTCTTGCCCTGCCCTGCTATCCCGACCATTAGGAAGGCATGCGTGGCCTTTGCCTCCTCTTGCTGACTCTCTGGGCGCCACTGTCGATGGCGGACTCGACATCGACCCATACCCAAGAAATCAGCATGGAAGAGGCCCGCGCCCAGTTTACCACCACCCGCGTCATCGTGACCGGAGTCGTCGAAGGCGTCACGGAATTCCTGCCCGTTTCTTCGACGGGACACATGATTATCAGCGACCGCCTTCTGGGCGTTGACAACGATGAGCACAAAGTCGTGCGGGGCGTGGTCGATCGCAAAGGGCGACCCGTCAATCTGGATCGTATTGCCGATGACTACATCGTTATCATCCAGCTGGGCGCCATCCTCGCGGTACTCGTCGTCTTCTTCGACCGGCTGCGTCAACTCGTCTTAGGATTAGTTAGACTCGAACGCCCTGCCCTGGCGCTCACGCAGTCTATCGCGATCGCCTTCGTACCCGCCGCCGTGCTGGGCTTCTTCCTCAAGGCTTACATACCCTTTAGCATCGAGATTGTTGCGCTGGCACTCATCGCGGGCGGGGTCGTCATTCTGTTCGCCGAACGCCACCTACCGAAGCACGCGGTGCAACCGGACGAAGTCCTGCGCCTCAGCTGGAAACAGTCGCTAACGATTGGCCTCTGCCAATGCGTCGCCCTCATCCCAGGAACGAGTCGTTCGCTGGCGACAATCCTCGGCGGCCGCTGGGCGGGCCTCTCCGCCGCGGCGGCGACTGAGTTCTCGTTCTTGGTTGGGTTGGCCATCCTTTCCGCTGCATCGCTCTATAAGCTCTACGCCCTCGGTCCAGCCGTCACGCAGGTCTACCCCTTAGGCAGTGCTGGCCTCGGCCTAATTATTGCGGCCGTGGCCGCCTTCCTCTCGGTCAAATGGATGGTGGGCTTCATCATGCGTCGCGGCATGGGCCCCTTCGCCTGGTACCGTATCGCCCTCGGTACTGCCATCCTGGCTTGGGCTATGGCGACCTAAGGGAGGAAGACTGCACAAATGCCCCCGCCTCAAGGCCTTGCGGGTGCGGCCAGCGGACAGCCTAGCCCAAGTTATTCCCAGTAGGGGTCCGCCGCTTAACCCTTTGGGCAAAAGGGGTTTGACTCCCTTATTCATAGGTTATTCATAGAGGAAACCAACCCATCTGATGTTCAAGCGCTTCCCCGGGCTATTCACGCAAGCCATCGGCATCGACCTCGGTACC
>CAIYAN010000161.1 GCA_903924185.1 uncultured Opitutia bacterium
ACCCCACGGAATAACTCGGGGCAGAAATAGACTTCCAAGACCTCCACTTGGCGTTCCCGTGCACGGCTCAGCTCACGTAGGCCTTCCGCGATGAAGAGCCCACGGGCTTCCCGCTCGGGGCGGTCGCGCAGACGGGCGACCGCTTGGATGCGGGGATTTTGGCGGCTTTGGATGACCTCGTCTGGCACGGGCGGGATGAAGCAGGATTCCCGAGCAAAGGGCAAGGAAAGCCGTCAGCTGGCCAGCAGGACAGGGATAAGGCTCGACCTTCCGGGCGGGCAGCCGAGTTTGCACACATGTCCGAAGAAGAAGCCATCGATGCACCCCAGGGCCGTAAGCCCGACTCCTCCAAGTTCCGTGAGGGCAAGTTCACCTACCACCAAGAGGTGGAAGTCGATATTGCGACCATCACCAATCTCGGCGACGGCCTCGGCCGCATCGACGGTTGGGTCGTCTTCATCCCCGGGGCCCTCCCAGGCGAAAAGGTCGTCGCCCGCATCTGGCATAACGCCGCTAACTTCTCTCGCGGCGACCTCGTCCGCGTGATTATCCCGTCCGCCTCCCGCGTCCAACCCCGCTGCGAACTCTTCGGCGAATGCGGTGGTTGCCAGTACCAGAACATGGCCTACGCCGAACAGCTCGTCTGGAAGCGCAAGCAAGTCGCCGAAGTCTACGAACGCCTCGGTGGCCTGACGGTTGAAGTCGAACCGACGCACCCTTCGCCAAAGCAGTACGGCTACCGTTCGAAGATTACCCCGCACTTCATGACCCCACGACGGGCCGACTTCCCGATCGGCTTCCTCGCCGCCGGCACGTCCCGCCGCGTGGTCGATGTCACCAAGTGCCCTCTCGCCACGGATGCGATCAACGCGGCCTTCGCCCGCTCGCGTAAAGATATTCGCGCCAACCCTGGCCGCTTCGAACGTGGGGCCACCCTACTCTTCCGCGACTGCCTAGAAGGCGTGGTGACGGATCCACGCGAAACGGTCACGGAACAGGTCGGCCGCGTGAAGATGAAGTTCCTCGCCGGGGAGTTCTTCCAGAATAATCCTTCGGTGCTCGAAGACTTCGTTGGCCACGCCATCGGGCTCGCCAAGGCCTCGGGTGCCAAGCACCTCGTCGATACTTATTGTGGCTCCGGTCTCTTTGCGCTCTCCGGCGCCCGCGACTTCGAATCCGTCAACGGCGTCGAAGTCAGCGCCGAGGCGGCCCGTAAGGCCGCCGAAAACGCCACCCTCAACGGCTTCGTCAACTGCCGCTTCATCGCTGGCTCCGCCGAATCCATCTTTGCCAAAGTCCCCGTCCGCGGACCCGAGACGGCCGTCATCGTCGACCCGCCTCGTCGCGGCTGCGATGAGTCGTTCCTCGAACAGCTCCATGCCTTCAACCCGCGCCGCATCGTCTACATCAGCTGCGCCCCAGACACCCAAGCCCGCGACCTCAAGTACCTCTGCAGCCGCGGCTGGAAGGTCATCTCGGCCAAGCCGTTCGACCTCTTCCCCCAGACGCGTCACGTGGAGTGCATCGCGGCCCTGGAAAAAGCCTAAGGTCGCTAGCGGTTAGGCACAAAAAAGGGGCGCCGTGAGGCGCCCCTTCTGCTTTCTGCGCTGGCCGCTTAGGCCTGCGGCTTGGCAGCGTTCTCTTCCTCTTCGTCCGAGCGCTCGACCTTGGAGATGCCCAGCAACGACTCGCCTTCCTTGAGGCGCATGACACGGACGCCCTTGGTGTTGCGGCCCGCCGTGCAGCGGATGTCGGACACCTTGGTACGGATCGACTGGCCACCCTTGGTCAGGAGCATGACTTCGTCGGCTTCCTGGACGCTGAGGGCGCCGGCGACGCCGACGTCGGTGCTGATGGCGATGACGCCCTTGCCGCCACGCGACTGCTTGCGGTAAACGGGCTCCTTGGTTTCGGGATCATCGAAGGGTGTGCGCTTACCGATGCCGTCGATGCCCACGACGAGGAGTGTGCAGGACGCATCGACGACTTCCATCGCCTTTACCTGGTCACCGCTATCGAGCTTCATCCCGGCAACGCCGGTGGTATCGCGACCCATCGAACGAACGTCGGACTCGTGGAAGCGGATGGACATACCCGACTGCGAAATCATGACGACCTCGTTATCGCCGTTGGTCAGCTTAGTGGAGATGAGGCGATCGCCGTGCTCGATGTTAATACCGATGATACCACCCTTGCGGTAGTTGGCATACTTAGAGATTTCGGTCTTCTTGATGGTGCCGTTAGCCGTGCACATCATGAGGAACTTGCCTTCCTCGAAGTTCGAGACGCAGACCATCGCGGCCAACTTCTCATCATCCTTCAATTCCAGCAAGCGGGCGATAGACTTACCGCGGGAAGCCCGGTTGGCCTCTTCGATTTCGTAAACCTTCTCCACGTACACGCGGCCATTGTTCATGAAGAACAGGATATGGTCGTGGGTATTGGCCGTGAAGAGGTGTTCGATGAAGTCACTGTCGTCGTCGGAAGCAGCCTTGGAGAGCTCGGCGCCCTTGGTGCCCTTGCCGCCACGCTTCTGGAGGCGATACTGGGCGACGGGCGTACGCTTAATGAAGCCGGCATGCGAGACGGTGACCACGCAGCCTTCGTTGGCGACGATGTCCTCCATCGAGAGGTCACCTTCTTGGGCCGTGACCTTCGTCTTACGAGGC
>CAIYAN010000162.1 GCA_903924185.1 uncultured Opitutia bacterium
GATTAACCTCATCGTCCTGAACGGCCTCCGGAACCGTGGCTTGAGCAGCACGCCGCCGCCCATCCATAAGGCCTAAGCAGTCGGTCGCTTGCGCAGGACGAAACTCCGGTAGCTCAATTCGCCACTCACGGCGTCGCGGTGCAGTCGGGAGCCTTGGACGCCGGCGAAGTCGAGCCCGAGCCGATGCAGGAACCAAGGGAAGCAGGTGCGAATCATCGCCGTGTAGCGGGGGGTATTGAGTTCCATGCCGCGAACAACCTCGGGGTTGATGAGGCGCATCTTTTCCAGACGTAAAGTCGGATGCCGCGCCAAGTCTTCGACCCATGATACTACCTGCGACGGATAGCGCAGGTCGGCATGGACCAACCGACCGCCCGGCTTAAGCACGCGAGCGGCCTCATCCATGAATTTCCGAAAATCTGGGTAGCAATGCGAAGCCTCGACATTCACCACCACATCGAACGACCCATCCGGAAACGGCAGGGCCAGCGCATCGCCTTGGACAAACCGGAGATTGGCCACCTGATGGCGGGTTTGGCAGTAGCGGATGCCCTCGGGGTTGAGATCGAGCCCAACGTATTCCGCTGGCCCGAAGGTACGCGTCAGGTAGGACGCCCCGCCCCCGTGACCACAACTCACCTCGAGCACGCGGGCCCCCGCCAGGCCAGCCACTGCGGCGACGTGATGGTAGAGTTGAATGTTTGGACGGAACGGCTCATCGGCGGGTGCCAAGGGAATCCCCATCGGCGACTCGGTCTCGAAGGCGTAGTTCAAAAAATCGATACCTTGGGTACGGACGCGGCGGGTGAAGAACGGATACCACCAACGCCATAACGCTTGGCGCATTGCGGGCCGACCGAGAATTTCTTCGATTAACGCCATACCCCTTGCTCCACCAAAGCTTTAGTGGCGGCGGCGGACCAACCGCGATTAGCGACAGGATTAGCTGGGCTCGGGTGTGGCACCTTCGCAAAGGTTACCAGTAACCCATCGAGAGCCTCCCGGGCACGCTCTTCGGCATAGCCGCCGACGCCGACGACTGTCGTCACGCCCAGGGCTTCGACCATCGTGCGCAGGAGTTTATCGCAGGCCTTATTCACGGGAGCCATCGCCTCAGCTGGTAATTCCTCTGGCACCACGTTGCGACCCAACTTGGTGTTCTCCAAGAAAAGCAGCGGGCAATAGTTGTGCACCAAGTGTTCCGCAAAGAAGCGGTCAGGCGTCGCAAAGCGCTCTTGGAACAGACCCCATAGGCGCCGACCGCTGACCTCCGACCGATGGCACGCGAACCCCGTCACCTTTTTACTCGGATGTTCGATGGGGGGACGCCCGACCGGCATCTCCAGCCCGAGCCAGTCACGGACGGCGGCGACCTCACCAAACGGGACACCCGTCTGCGCCATCCCAAATGGCCCGGGATTCATGCCTAAGAACAGCACGCGACGAGGTCCGGCGGCCGCATAACGCCTAAGGTAAGCCTCGTGGGCCTCCCAAGCGTAATCCAACGGCCGATAGACCAAGTCCGCCGGCTTCGGGAAGGACAAACCCGCGAGCGCCTTCCGTAACGCAAGCGTCGCTGGGATGACTCGGGAAGCGGGCATGGCAGCATCACAACCCCGACCCCTCGGCGGGTCGAGCCGGAAGCCACCTGCCCGGCGGGTGCGATTTCCCCTTGCGCTTCCGGCAGGGGGATAAAAAGTCCTCGCCTACTCACGTGAGCAAACCATCGCCTTGGACCACTAAAGACGCCGAAGACTACTACGGCTTCAAACGCTGGGGAGGTAACAACTTCTCCGTCGATCCGCAGGGCAACCTGTGCGTCCACCCGAAGGGGGATCACCGGAAGATCCGCATTGCCGACATCATCAAGGAAGTCGAAGCCTCGGGCCTCAAGCCCCCGCTGACCATCCGCGTGCAGGATATGCTGCGCCAGCGCGTCATTCAGATTAACGAAGCGTTCCGCAAGGCCATCGACGAAGAAGGCTACGAAGGCCGTTACCGCGGTGTCTTCCCGATCAAGGTCAACCAACTCCGCGAAGTCGTCGAAGAAATCCTCGACGCCGGTGAAGAATATGACTTCGGCCTCGAAGCCGGCTCCAAACCTGAGCTCATCATCGCACTCGCGCTGCTCGAGAACCGGAAAGCCCTCCTCATCTGCAACGGCTACAAAGACGAAGAGTACATCGAGCTCGCCCTCATGGGCCGCCGCCTCGGCAAGCAGACCATCATCGTCGTCGAGCAGCTCTCGGAAATCGACGCCATCATCCGCATCGCCCGCCGCATGGGCGTGCAGCCGCAAATCGGCCTCCGCGTCAAGCTCACCACCGCCGGTGAAGGCAAGTGGGCGGACAGCACGGGGGAGAACGCAAAATTCGGCCTCACCGCTTCCGAGATTGTCGAAGTCGCCCAGCGCCTGACTAAGGCCAGGATGAAGGACGCGCTACGCCTCGTCCACTTCCACATCGGCTCACAGGTTCCGAATATTGGTACCATCAAGAAGGCCGTGGTCGAAGCCACCCGCTTCTACTGCGAACTTAAGCGCATGGGCTTCCCCATGGGCCTACTCGACGTCGGTGGCGGCTTAGGTATCGACTACGATGGCAGTCGTTCGGCGTATGAGTCCTCCATGAACTACAGCATGGAAGGCTACGCCCGCGACGTCGTCGCGAACATCAAACAAATCTGCGAAGAAAGTAATGTCGCCCTTCCGGACATCGTCTCGGAATCCGGCCGCGCCCTCGTCGCCCCACACTCGATCCTCATCTTCGAAGCCGTTGACCGCATCACCCGCGACGAAGGCAAGGTCGACCTTTCTAAGGGCAAGCCGCACCAGCTGATCAGCGAGCTCGAAGCCATCCGGAAGAACAAGCGGAAGTTTGACCCGCTGGAGCGCTACCACGACGCCAAGGAAAAGCGCGAAGAAGCCCACGCCCGCTTCAGCCTCGGCAACCTGAAGCTCGAGGAACGCGCGCTGGCCGACCGGCTCTTCTGGGACATCTGTCGCCAGATCCGCGCCGACCTCGCCCATACCGCGGATATCCCGGATGAGCTGGCCCGCCTAGACTCGATGCTGGCCGAGCAGTATGTCTGTAATTTCTCGGTCTTCCAATCCCTCCTCGACCACTGGGCCTTGGATCAGCTCTTCCCGATCGCCCCGATTCACCGCCTCAATGAGCGCCCCACGGTCCAGGCCACGCTCGTTGACATCACGTGCGACTCCGACGGCAAGGTCGATGACTTCATCGACTTGGAGGACGTCCGCAAGACGCTCGCCCTGCACCCGTTCAAGGCTGGAAAACCCTACTACATTGGGGCCTTCATGGTCGGTGCCTACCAGGACATCATGGGCGACTTGCACAACCTCTTTGGCCGCGTGAACGAAGCCCACGTCTTCCTCGAAGACGACGAGGCCGATGGGTTCTACATCGAAGAAAGCATCCCGGGCTACTCGGTCGAACGCATCCTCGGGATGATTCAGTACAACGCGGAAGACCTCTGCCGCATGCTCAAGCGCCAAGTGGATAAGGCCACTAAGGCCGACTCCGTCCGTCCCCGCGAAGGCGTGGCGATGGTTGACCTCTACGAGCGCCTGATCCGTGGCCGCACCTACCTGATCCCGGAGCGCGAGGAGAAGCCGGTGAAACCGGTGAAGCTCAAGAAGGTTCGCCCGAAGGGCAAGTAAGCCTTAGGCTAGAATCAGCTTCAGACGCTTTAGCTCTTCCAGCGTCAGCGCGGGGGCTTCGCGGAGATTCTCGTATGAATCGACATTCGCGAGCCAAGCCCAGTGATCACCGCAATCGAGGCGCTCCATGAAACGGAGACGGAGCGTGGCGATGGCGCCCTTTAAACGGTAGAGGCCATCGGCGACATGTTCGACCTCGCCCCCGAGCTGAGCGACCTTGTCGACGTTGTGGCCGGACTTCTTGCCGAGCAGTTTAATGTGGTTGGCCTGGTCTTGCGCGAGATAGTTGAGCAGACCGATCGGGTTAGCCTCGAGGTTCTCCAGCGTCTTAGTGTCCTTGTAGATACCGACGATAAAGCGCTTCGGCTTCATCGAGATCGGCGTTACATAACTACAAATATTAAGGTTTCCCTTCCCCTTCGCAGTCGTGGCCAGACTGTAGATAGGGCCGTCGACACGGTTCCATGGTTTAACGCGAATGCCGGGCATAGGGTGGGGTTTCTTTTAGTCAGCCAAGCGGTGTTTCTGTTCCCCCTTTTTTTCTGTCCAACCACCGCCCCCTGAAATAGACCTAGGCATGCCTTTCCGCCTATTTTTGACCGCCCTCGCCGCCCTAATGTCGCCGGTCGGGTCGCCCGGCGCCGAGAGCCCCCCCACCCTAAAGAAGGATGTTCCCTACGTCGAAAACGGCCATGCCCGGCAGAAACTCGACCTCCGGCTCCCCGCTGACCCCAAGGGTGCCCCCGTGGTCCTCTGGATTCACGGCGGCGGCTGGCTCGCCGGCAGCAAGGAAAATCCTCCCATCGCGGCCTTGACCGCCCAAGGGTATGTCGTCGCGTCGATGAACTACCGCTTCTCGACCCAAGCTCCCTTCCCGGCCCAGCTCGAAGACGCCCGCGCCGCCGTCAAGTGGCTGCGCACGCACCAGGCTGATTACGGCTACGACGGGAAGCGCATCGCCGCTTGGGGACACTCGGCGGGCGGCACGATGGTTTCGCTCATCGGAGCGCGTCAGGATCAAGGCAGCGAAGTCCAGGCGGTCGTGAACTTCAGCGGTCCCACCGATTTCGGCGCAATCATCAAGGACGCCATCGACGGTGGGTACGACGAGCGCCTCGATACACCGATTAATATGGTCGCCCTGCTCCTTGGTGGACCCGTCAAAAAGAAGCTACCGCTCGGACTCGAGGCCAGCCCAGTCACCCACGTGACCGCTCAATCTGCCCCGTCGCTCTTAGTCTTCGGCGCCAAAGACACCCTCGTCGCACCCGTGCAAGGCACGAACCTTTTCACTGCGATGAAGAAGGCGGGCGCAACAGTCGAACTCCTCGCACTCCCCAACGCGGGACATAACTCTGTCAACAAAGAGACGGTCGAACGGGCCCTCGTCTGGACCGACCGTGCCCTCGGCGTGAAACGCTAAGCTTCACCATGGCAACGATCCTCGCTTGCCACGGCTTCACCGGTGAAGGGGCCGACTTCGAGCCCTTGCGGGCCGTCCTGCCCACCGGCTACGAACTGTTGTCACCCGATTTCCCGGGCCATGGTTCGCGCCGCGGCCTGCGCACTCCAGCCGACTATTCCTTGGCCGCGCACCTGGCCATCTTGGATGAGTCAATCCGCGCAGCCATGGAGCCCGTGACGCTCCTCGGCTACTCGATGGGTGGACGGCTTGCCCTGCACTGGGCCTTGGCCAATCCTGGCAAGTTCCGACAGCTCATCCTCGTCGGTGCTAGCCCAGGTCTAGCCACGGAAGCCGAACGGGCGGAACGGACCTATGCGGATGATGCCGTGGCGAACTACCTCCGGACTGGAGGCCTACCGACTTTCTACAAGTATTGGCACAACCAGCCCTTCTTCCGGACCCTCCTGGCCTTACCGGCCCCGCAGCTTGAGCCTATCCTATCTCGCCGGCACCAAAACGACCCAGAAGGCCTCGCCCTGAGTCTAGCACACGTCGGCACTGGCCGACTGCCCTCGCTCTGGGAACGCCTCCGCGAGCTGAACGGACCCGTTGACCTCGTTACGGGCGAACATGACCCCAAGTTCACGGAGCTCGCGCGGCGGATGGGTGAGCGGCTACCCAAGGCACGCCTCAGTGTCATCGAAGGCTGCGGCCATGCCGTCCACTTAGAACGACCGGCCGACCTCGTCCAAGTCTTGCGCTAGGACCGTTTAGATTCGGCGCATCACCGTCTTAGCGAGGCCTTGGATCACCAGCTCATTCACTGGTCTAAGCTCGGGGTAGTTCTTGTTTTCGGCCTTCAAGAAGACCTTACCACCCTGCTTGATCAAGCGCTTCAAGGTCGTCTCACCGTCGATCAAAGCCGCGACGATATCGCCGTGCTTCGGTTGGCCAGGCTCGATGATGACCGTGTCACCGTCGTTGATGTCGGCATCAATCATGGAGTCACCACGGACGCGGAGCGCGAAGGACTCCGGCGGACGGCGACGGGAACCGGCGGCAATCGGCACCTGCATCGTGGAAAGGACGCCCGAAGATTCGGTATAGTCAGGGAGACCCGCGGCGATAGCCCCGGCAAACTTCACTTCCTCAAAGTTAACGATTTGCTCATCGCTCGGACCCTCATAACGGATGACCGTCTCGGCGAGGTCGACGCTGACCTCGGGGGCGATCTTGTAAGCTCGAGCGGCGCCAGGGATACGCTGGAGGACGCCCTTGCGCTCGAGAGCCTGCAGGTGGCCGAAGACGGCGTTCGTGCTGGCGAAGCGGAACTTGGCCTGGATATCGCGGATGCTCGGCCAATAGGAGAGTTCGGCGACATGCTGGCGCATATAGTCGAGGATGGCCTGCTGCTTTTTAGTGAGTGCTTCCATAGTGAACGGATGTTTCTGAAAATTTGTTCACCTGTCAATAACTCA
>CAIYAN010000163.1 GCA_903924185.1 uncultured Opitutia bacterium
CTTCTGGTGCCATCAGCGGCCTTTGCAGCAAAACGACGCGCGCATGGAGGCCCTCGTGCAGCGGGTCGTGGCGGGTAAGACGGGGTTCATCGCTTTACACTCGGCCCACTGGGCGAAGCCCTTCGTGCGGTTGATGCAGGAGCGCGCCAAGGCCGATGCCCTCGCCCAAGTGCCGGCGGCGGAACGCGCGACGGCTCAATGGACGTACCTTAATGATAAGCCCTATCGCGTGATGCCCAAGAAGGGCGCCGCCCCGACCCCGAACGTGCAAAAGGTCGGCGACGTCTGGCAGCTGACTTTGCCGCAGTGCGTGTTCCCTACCTACCGTGCGGATGGCGCACCTTCCCACGTGACGACGCTCTTGCCCGCGCACCCGATTGCGGCCGGCCTGCCGTCGAAGTGGGATATTCCACAGACCGAAATGTACGGCGAGCCCTTCTGGGTACCGACGCCGGATAGCGTGATTTTTGAGGAAAAATGGGATAAAGGTGAGCATTTCCGCAGCGGTGCGCTGTGGAAAGTCGGCCAGGGCGACGTCTTTTATTTCCGTCCTGGGCATGAGACTTATCCCATCTACCGACAGGCCGAAAACCTGAAGGTCATCGAGAACGCCGTTCGCTGGATGGGCGCTGAAGCCGCGCGGCGATGAGAAGTTTACTCGTCCTTTGCCTTTCGTTGGTCGCAGCGTGGGCCGCTCCCGCCAGTCGCCCGCCGAACGTCCTCGTCATCCTCGTCGATGACCTCGGCTATTCGGACCTCGGTTGCTACGGCGGTGAAATCGCCACGCCGAACATCGATCGCTTGGCCGCGGGCGGGGTGCGTTTCGAAAAATCTTATAACTCCGCGCGGTGTTGTCCGACGCGCGCGTCGTTGCTGACCGGCCTCCATCCGCACGAGGCGGGCATTGGTGATTTCGTCCGCTCTAAGCCAACGCCGAATGCCGGTGAGGCGTACACGGGGCACCTCCTTGCTAGCAACCAGACGCTCCCCGAGCTCCTCGCTGCGCGGGGCTACAGTACTTGGATGGTCGGTAAGTGGCACATGGGCTCGCCGGGTCCGATGGAGCGCGGCTTCCAGCATTATTTCGGCTACAAGGATTTTGGCGCGCATTCGGAAGGCCAGTGGAACGCGGCCAAATACGTCCGTCTACCTGCCACCGAAAAGCCCGAGCTTAACTACGAGACCGGCCGTTTCTACGCCACCGACGTCTTTACCGACTACGCCTGCGAATTTCTGCGCCAGGCCCGGACTGATAAAGCTAAGCCATGGTTTCTTTACTTGGCCCATTCCTCGCCACACTTCCCGCTGCAGGCACCGCAAGCTTCCATCGACCGAAACATGGCGACCTATCGGCGTGGTTGGGACGTCCTGCGCACGGAACGCTTGGAGCGAATGAAGAAACTCGGCCTCGTCCCAGCGACTGCGACCTTACCGCCGCGGGCTCGCGTGCCCGTGGACCGCGAGGATATTGCGAACGGTTATCCGGGACAACTAAACCCGGCTTGGGAAAGCCTGCCCGCCGATCGCCGCGAAGACCTCGCGCGCCGCATGGCTACCTTCGCCGCGATGGTGGAGCACGTCGATCGCGGCATCGGTCGCATCCTCACCGACCTCGAAGCCAGCGGCGAGCTGGCCAACACGCTCATCCTTTTCACCAGCGATAACGGGGCCTGCTATGAGTGGGGCCCGTTCGGTTTTGATGGGGCTTCGCGCACAGGGAAGACGACTCTGCATGCGGGCGAACAGCTGGCACAGATGGGCCAGGCGGGCTCGTTCTCGTCCTATGGCTCGGGCTGGGCAAATCTCGGTAATACGCCCCTCGCGATGTATAAACACTTCTGCAACGAAGGCGGCATCACTTCGCCGCTCATTGCGCATTGGCCGGCGGCGTGGCCCGCCCGGAGCGAGTGGGTCCGGCCCCCGGCGCACGTCATGGACTTCTTCCCGACCATTGCCGAAGCCACGGGTGCAGTGCGTCCGGCGGAGATTGCGGGCGTGAAGCTTAAGCCGCTGTCCGGTGTCTCCCTTGTTCCGTTGATGCGCGGCCTCGCGTGGTCGGAACGGGGTATCCCCACGGCCCATGAAGGCGCCCGTGGCTATCGCCTCGGCCAGTGGAAAATCGTCTGGGGCAAGCGCCAGGCCGCGCCTGTGCAGTGGCAGTTGTTTGACCTCTCCCAGGACCCCTCGGAGGAACACGACCTTGCGGCGAGCCAGCCAGCCAAGACCGCTGAACTCGCGGCGCTATGGAACGCCTGGGCGGAACGGGTCGGCGTCCGGCCGCGTTAATTTAGCCATGAAGCCCTTTGCACTCCTCCTCATATTCTTAGTTTTACCAACCTGGGGTCGTGCGGAACGCCCTTATTTCGGGGCCGAACCTGGGGCCTTAGCAAAAGCCAAGCAAGCCATCGCCGCCGGTGACCCGGTGCTCGTCGGGGCCTTGAAAAAACTCAAGCAGGACGCGGATAAAGCTCTCTTGGTCGTGCCCGCCTCGGTGACGGAAAAGCAGAAGCTCCCGCCCAGCGGTGATGCTCATGATTACATGAGTTTGGCGCCGTATTTCTGGCCGGATCCCGCCAAGCCCAAAGGCATACCGTATCTGCGGAAGGACGGCGAAGTGAACCCGGAGTCCCGTGAACTCGCCGCCAATGATACCCTGCGAGTGCGTGCCTTGGCGGCGACCGTGGAATCGCTTGCGCTCGCTTACTACTTCACGGGCGAGGAAAAGTATGCGACGCACGCTGCCCAGCATCTGCGCGTTTGGTTTCTCGCGCCCGCGACCCGGATGAATCCGAATCTTAAGTTCGCGCAGGCTGTCTTAGGTGTAAACGACGGACGCGGGACGGGTATTATCGAAGCCCGCGGGTTGGCGGTGTCGGCCGACGCAGCCATTCTGCTGCTTGGTTCGAAAGCGTGGACGAAGGACGACCAGACCGCAGTAGAGCGCTGGGGTGACCAGTATTACGAATGGCTTTTACGCAGTAAGAACGGCCAGGACGAACGCGCCGCGAAGAATAACCACGGCACTTGGTATGATGTGCAGGCCGTGCATTGGGCCCTCGTGCTTAAGCGGACCGAAGAAGCCAAGGGATTTATCGATCAAGCAGGCGTGAAGCGGATTGAAGTCCAGATTGAGCCGGATGGACGGCAGCCCTTGGAACTGAGCCGGACGGCTTCTTTCAGTTACTCGTGTTTCAACCTGCGGGCTTTATCCGACCTCGCCTTGCTCGGCCAGCACGCGGGCGTCGACCTGTGGGCCTACCGTTCTAAGGACGGTCGCTCACTCCGGGTCGCCTTGGATTATCTGGTCCCCTATCTGGGTAAGCAGCCGAAGCCTTGGCCGGGCCAACAGATTCATGGCAGTAGCCCGGATGAAATCATGCCTGTGCTCCGTCGGGCTGCGCATGCGACCGGTGCGACCGCTTATG
Organism: uncultured Opitutia bacterium; assembly: GCA_903924185.1. Classification (GTDB taxonomy): domain Bacteria; phylum Verrucomicrobiota; class Verrucomicrobiia; order Opitutales; family UBA953; genus UBA953. The sequence continues at coordinate 3,426 of CAIYAN010000163.1, forward strand.
AAGAGTTACTCGCCCAGTATGCGGAAGCGCCGAGTAAGCGGTTCCAGTTGGTCGCTCCGCGCTAAACGTTACTTCGCCCAGCCGAACAGCACGCAGGCACGGTAGAACACGTAGCCGAGCGTAAGCGTAATAGGAATCGTCAGGACCCAGGCCCAGACGATGCGCCCCACGAGGCCCCACTTCACCGCGTCAAAGCGCTTGCTGGCGCCGACCCCGAGGATGGAGGTCGAGATGACGTGCGTCGTCGAAAGCGGAATACCGAGTTCGGAGGCGCCCGTGATGGTGATGGCCGCGGCGGTTTCAGCGGCAAAGCCGTGGACCGGCTGCAGCTTGACCATCTTGTGCCCCATCGTCCGGATGATGCGCCACCCGCCGGCGGCGGTGCCGGCCGCCATGGTCACCGCGCAGAGCACGATGATCCAGACAGGCACATGGTCGACCGTACCCTTGGCATTGATGATGGGCTTGAGCCATTGGGCCCAAGCGGGAGCATGGGCTGGATCAAAGGCGCCCGCGCCGACGCCGACAATGAGCGCGAACGTGATAATACCGACGGTCTTTTGGGCGTCGTTGGAACCATGGGAAAAGCCCATCAGGCCAGCCGAGACCAGTTGTAGCTTACCGAAGACCTTGCTGACGATACTGGGTCGCACAGTCAGGCGGACGATTACGATCGTCAGCAGCATCATGAAGATGACACCGAGGGTGAAGCCGATGAAAGGCGAAATCACCATTGGTTTGATTAACTTGGGCCAGAGTCCGACCGACTTGCCAGCTGCATCCGTGCCGTCCCAGATAAGTCGTCCCCAGGTGAGGTGGGTCTGACCGAGGACCCCGCCGCAGAGGCCGCCGATGAGCGCGTGGGAGGAACTCGAAGGAATCCCGAACCACCAGGTGACCAGGTTCCAGACGATGCCGCCCATGAGGCCGCAAGCGATGGCCAGCTGGGCGACCTGAAAGCCCCCCGCAAGGTCGATGTAGCCAGAGTAGATGGTCTTGGCAACGGCGGTGCCCCAAAAGGCCCCGATGAGGTTGGTGACCGCCGCCAGCATGATGGCTTGGCGGGGCGTCAGGACGCGGGTCGAGACGACGGTTGCGATCGCATTAGCCGCATCATGGAAGCCGTTGATGTATTCAAACACCACGGCCACCAAGATGACCAACATCATCAGCAGGAAAGGGTCCATGGGCGGCTAGGGCAGCGGCTTAGGCGTACTTGAGGGCGATCTGGAACACGACCTTACCGGCATCGCGGCAATGATCGATCGCGCGCTCGAGAAGCTCGTAGATGTCCTTGAGCACGACGACTTCCTTGGCGTCGACGTTGCCCTGGTAGAGGTCGCGGAGGAGTCCCACCATGAGGCGATCGGCGTCCCCCTCGATGGTCTGGAGGGTCTCGTAGTCGTCCTGAATCTCTTCGACGTTGGAGAGCTTGCGGAGGCGGCCGACGAGGCGGGCGGTAACTTCAGTGGCCTGCTCGAGCATGCGGACCTGCTTGTCGACGATATCAGTCGAAAACTGTAAAGGGCAGATGGCGAGGCGTTCGCCAATCTTTTCGCAGGTCTTCGGAATTTTATAGAGAGCGTTGGCGAGGGCCTCGATGTCCTCGCGCTCGAGCGGGGTCACGAAGGTCTTACAGAGTTCCTGGGTGATCGAGAGGCCGATGCGCTTGTCGACGCGGCGGGCGACGACCAGCTCGGTGAAGCACTGTTCGAAGTCGGGCTTACCGACTTGGGCGTAAAGTTTGGATAGCGACTTAGCGCTTTTCTGCGCTTCAACAGCGCTCGCTTCGAGGAGCTCGTAGAACTTTTCATCCTTACCGAGGACCTTCTTGAGGAAGTCTTTCATAGGTGTGTGGGGTATGCCCTTCAAACCCTCCCGAAAACGGAAGGGCAACACCTGTTCGTAACATATCTGTAACATACGTAACATCAGTCTGTTACAAGTGTTACGATTGTGTGACGAGATTTTGGGGGTAAGTCTGTGGTTTAGGTGTTAATAATCATAATCGTCACCGGATACCTGCGTTTTCGCCACGGTTTCGTCACCCAGCGCTGGCATGATTCGTTTCCATGGAAGACACACTACGTCCGTTGAGCGCCAAGGTCCATTTCCGCACCCTCGTGTTGTCGGATCTCCACCTCGGCACCAAGGACGCCCAAGCCCGCGAGCTCTTGGAGGTCTTACGCGGTATCCGTTGCGATAAACTCATCCTTAACGGTGACATCGTCGATCTCTGGTCTTTGCAGCGCAAGAATCACTGGGGCCCGGCGCACACCGCCGTCGTCCGTCGCATTCTCAAGATGGCGGAAAAGGATGGCACGCGCGTCGTCTACCTGCGCGGTAACCACGACGACTTTATTCGCCGCTTGATTCCGCTGAGCCTCGATCGCATCGAACTCGCCGAAGAGCACCTGCATGAGACTGCCGATGGGAAGCGCTTCCTCTGCATCCATGGCGACGCCTTCGACACAGTCATGGCGAAGATGCGCTGGTTGGCCGTCATCGGGGACATCAGCTACCAGCTCTTGCTTGACCTTAACCGCTTCTATAACCGCTGGCGCGCCTGGCGCGGTAAGGAGTACTTCTCCCTCTCGCAGGCAATCAAGGGTCGCGTGAAGTCGGCGGTCAGTTTCATCTCTAGTTTCGAAGACCACCTGCAGGCCCTGGCCCGTCGGCGCGGCTGCGATGGCGTGATGTGCGGTCACATCCACAAGGCCGAGGACCGGATGATCGGCGAGATGCGCTACCTCAACTCCGGCGATTGGGTCGAGTCCTTGACTGCCATCGTCGAAGAAGCCGATGGTCGCCTCCGCGTCGTGGACCGCGCGGAATTGCGTACTTTGATTGCCGCCCAGCGAGCGGCCTACGATGCGGGTGCCTATCCCGAAGCGAGCCGCGTGCCGGCCGTTGCCTAATGATCGAAGTCCCGGTCCTGTCCGCGGGGTTTGGTGAAGGCCATAACGCGGCTGCCCGTGCAATCGTCGAAGCCTTGGGTCGGAATCCTTCCGGGGCGTTTTCCGGAAAACTACACGACCTCTTCTTGGACGCCTACGGGGCGGAAAAGGCCCGCTCGCAGCGCGACAGTTATATCCGCGTGGCCAATCGTTATCCGCGCCTCTGGGGCTGCCTCTATGGTGCCCTCGACCGCCTCCCGCTCGTACGAGCATCGCTGCCGTTTCTTCGTCCGGTCGAACGTGAGTTGAATCGCCTGCTTGATGTGCAGCAGCCACCCGTGGTCATTTCGGCCTAC
>CAIYAN010000164.1 GCA_903924185.1 uncultured Opitutia bacterium
AGGTCGAGGTTAGTGTTCACCCCGACCACGGCCCCGTGCTCAAAGATGAGGCCGGTGACCATGGCCTGGAAGATGGTTAGCCCGGGTTGAAGTTCGCAGAGGTGCTTCATCCGGAACTGATACGCCTTCTTGTCGCATTGCGCCCGCGGGGCTTGGACGGCAGGACCTTTGGAGGAGTTCAGCAGGCGGAACTGGATACCGGTCGTATCGGCGGTCAGGCCCATCTCACCGCCGAGGGCATCGATCTCGCGGACGATGTGCCCCTTGGCCTGTCCCCCGATGGCGGGGTTACAGCTCATTTGCGCAATAGTATCAATATTCCCACTGAGCAGTAGGACCTCAACGCCCATGCGAGCCGCGGCTAAGGCGGCTTCGACGCCCGCATGGCCCGCCCCGCAGACAATGACGTCGTAGGGCCGAGAGGGGCCGAGGCGGATTTCTTTGGGCGGTCGCATAGGAGGCTTCCCTCCTAGCGGAGGGAATCACTTCCCTATGCAGAAGGAAGCAAAGAGCTTGTCCAGCATACGCTCATTATCAATTCGCCCGACAATCTCCCCGAGGGCGTCCAAGGCCTCCCGGCAGCGAGAAGCGGCCAATTCAGTCTGGGCGGGGGGGGCGAGGTGCCCCCGGGCCACCTTTAAGGCTGCGGCCGCCCGGAAGAGGGCGTCTGCATGGCGGACGCCAACAACCAGGTCTTCGGCTCCCGGAGCGACTTCGCGGTCGACCAAGATTTGGCCCAGCTGGTCTCGGAGGGCTTCGGCGTCTCGGCCATCTAGTAGGCAGGTCGGAATCTTCGTCAGTTCTGGCTGCCAAGAAGCGTGCGCGGGATGTGCGGGGAGATCCGACTTGTTGGCGATGACGAGGGCGCGCGTTGGATCAAGCAACGCCTCGAGTTCCGCGGGCAACGTCGGCGGCGGCGCGGACCGATCGACCACGAGCAGAAGAAAGTGGGCGGCGCGCGCTTGTTCCAGTGAGCGCTCCATGCCGGCATGTTCCAAGGCGGAGCCACCCACGCGGAGGCCAGCGGTGTCCACCGCGGTGACGGCGAGGGGGAGTCCCGCGATGGGCGCTTCCAGGAAGTCGCGCGTGGTGCCCGGTTCCGCACTCACGAGCGCCCGCGCGGAACCACTCAGCGCGTTGAGCAAACTCGATTTCCCCGCGTTCGGTGCGCCGACTACGGCGACGCGAAGGCCGTCCCGCAGCGCGGCCGCATGGCGGGCCGTTCGAGCGTATCCAGAAAGTTCTGACTCAATCTTAGCCAATGTTTGCAAGGGACCATTGGGGTCCTCGGTCGGCAGGTCTTCTTCGGGAAAATCGATGTGCGCTTCCAGCGTTGCGAGCACCGCGAGGAGGCGGTCACTCCACGTGGCGACTTGCCGACCGAGTTCGCCCGCGAGTTGGCGGCGGGCTGAAGCGAGCGCCCGCTCGGAGCTGGCGTGAATCAAATCGGCAATCGCTTCCGCTTGGGTGAGGTCGAGTTTGCCGGCGAGGAAAGCCCGCCGCGTGAACTCACC
>CAIYAN010000165.1 GCA_903924185.1 uncultured Opitutia bacterium
CGGCACCGAGGGCCGAGAGCTGGTCAGCAAACAGAGTTTCGACGCCCGGAGCCTGCAACTTAGCGAGAGCCTTCCAGGCACCTTGGCGGCGGGCAGGAGAGCCCGTCTTGGCCGCATTTGAGAGTTCGACGAGGCCTTGAGCCGGATTGCGCTGTGCGAGTTCACCGATTGCGACCATGGCTACTTCGTCCTTAGCGTCTTTGGCATATTTGTCGGCGAGTTCGACGGCGTTCGCAGGCTTACGGGCGAGGAGCATCGCCAGCGCCTTAGCACGGGCGGAACCACTGAGTTTTTGGTTAGCAGCCAACGTGGTGAGCGTATCGACCGGCAAGGAAGCCACATCGAGTTGGAACAGCGTCACGAGTTCTAAGGCGGACTTCAAAGTGTCCGAATTGCCCTTGAGGAGCTGTGGAAGCGCGGCGGTTAGGCTGGTGCGGACTTCCTTGGGATCGCGCGGAGGTAGCGGCGACCAATGGCCGGTCGACTGGTCGACGGGATAAGGATTGGCCCACTGAGCGAGGAGACGCAGGGCCTCATTGCGGACTTCGTCAGGCAGCTTCTCGTCGACGGCGACACCGACCACGCGGGCAGCGTTCTGCTCACCACCGAGGCGGAAGGCACTGTAGACGAGACGACGCAGCATGAAAGGCGTCCAAGCACGCTGATCGCGCGCGTCAAGGAGTGCGGCCACGGCCGGACGGCCGGGCTCAAGGCCGAGGTCATGGACGGCACGGATGGCTTCATCAGCAACCACCGTGGACTTGTCGTTCACGAAGCGGGCAACCGATGGGTCGAGGCGACGGCGGAGGGCAATCACCGCGGCGAGGCGTACGGAGGCGTTGTCATCCTTGGCCACGGCATCGAAGGACACCGGAGTCAGGCAGATGAGGTCGATGGCGAACGACCCTGCATGGCGAAGCACCGGGTCCTTATCAGCGTTTTCGCGGAGCATCGACAGGACTTCCGGCAGATACTTATCGGCAGCAAGACGGCCGGCAGCAATGGCGGCAAAGGAACGCACGCGAAGCGAGGGGTCGAGAATCAGCTTACCGAGCGGAAGGTCGTTACCCTTGAGCGGGCTTTCCTGGAGGACGCGGATGGCTTGCGCGCGGACTTCGGCGTCAGCATGGCTAAGCAAGGGCAAGAGGCGCTGGGCGGCGGCGACGCGATCAGCCAACGGGGCGACCGGCGTGGCCTTGCCATTAAAGGCTTCGCTCGGAGCGATGGCAGCACCACGACGGGCGAGGATACCGAGCCCCCAGATTCCATGAACGCGCTCGAGAGGATTAGTGGACTTCGTCGCGGCCTCAAACCGGTCAGCGGCGTCGGGACGACGGGTCAATTCAATCTGGGCACGGAGACGGATGCGCTGGTCGTCATGGGCTAAGAGTTTGGCGAGCTCAGCGGCGCTGCGCTTGCCGAAGCCTTCCCTCATGAGGGTGGCCACCGTGGACGCAGCCTCAGGCTTCATCATCTGCTCAGCGGAAAGGGTGATAATACGGCCCGCATTGTGCGATTCCCAGCCAGTGATGAAGTCGGACACCACGAGGCGGCCCTTCCAGTCATACTCGACGTCCGTCGCAGCGACGCCCCAGAGCAGTTGGTGCGAACTGGTCATCTTCATGCCGGCGCCCGCAGGCTCGACCTTGAAGGACCAGATACCGGACGCGCCCGCGGACCCACGGTAATCGCAGATATGGAAATGCTTAGCCTCGGCTTCGAGGTAGCCAGCACCCGGGTGGTAAGTCAGCCCAGACGGACCGGAACTGATGTAAGCGGACGGAGGGATGATGAACGATGGCTGCACGGGGTTCTGGAGTTCCCAGACCTTCTCGGTCATCCAGCGAGAAGGCGGACGCTGATCGAGGCCAATCTCACGGTGGAAGGTATGCATGGCCTGGTGCTCCATTTCCCAACCAGAGTCGGCGCCTTCGACGACGTAGACAACGCGGGCTTGGTCGCCTTGGTCGGAGTTATTATCCACGGAGATGCCGTTACCAAAATCGTCGAAGGCGATTTCCTTGGGATTACGGAGACCGAAGTGCACGACCTCGAAATTAGAGCCATCGGGCTCGAAGCGGAAAACGGCGCCACGGTTACGGGAGTCGTACTTCTTCCCTTCCTTTGTAGTGATATTGAAACCACGGTCGCCGATGGTGCCCCACACGCGGCCGTCGTAGCCGATGGCAAAGCCGTTCATATCGTGGCCCGAAAGGGAGACGCGCACGCCAAAGCCGTCCTGGAGGACCTTGCGTTGTCCTTCCGTGCCATCCTGCTTCGGATCCTGGAGCATCCAGATGCGCGGGATACAGGCGAAGTAGACGTTGTCGTCCCACGCCATCACCCCGGCGCCCGTGCCGTCGAGGACGTCATTAAACTTCTCGTCGAACATCTTCGACTTGGCGAAGACGCCGTCACCCTGCTCATCCGTCAGGAAGCGAATCTTTTCGGACTTGGCCGTCATCCATTCAATGGACTTCTTGCCGGCCCACTTCTGGTGCATGGCGAGGCGATCAGCCGTGGTCTTGGCCGCTAGGTCGTCGTGATACCAGAAGAGGTTATTACGATCATCCTCCACGCCAAAGCGGAAGCGATGCGTCTCAGCGACATAGAGGCTACCGTCGTTGGCGAACGCTATGGCCGTCGGCGAGGTCACGCCGGTTTCCTTGTGACCACCGGTGACCTTGAACGTCGCACCAGACTCGAGGGCCGCGCTGCCTTCGCCCGCCACGCGCACCAGGTTGTTAGCGGCCTTGGGCTTCGGACGGCCACCCGATGAGAACTTCGGCTTGTTGTCGGACGAAAACAGGAAGTGGTCAGCAGAGATGAAGCCCCAAGCACCCACTTCGCTATCGACCATACGGATAACGCCCTTCTTCCCCTTGAACTCAGCGATGTCCCAGATGACCTCGGCGAGGGTCAGGCCGTTCTTGCCGACGGCTTCGCGGACAACCTTACCGTTAATGAGCAACTGCACCGCCGTCTTGCCAGGATGATTACCGCCGGCGACGAGGAACCCGAGGAACGGGTGCGTGAGCAGGATATCGGGCGAGGTCAATGTGCCGGTTGCGGCATCACCGCCATGGCCCGAGGTCACCAAGGCGTTGCCACCATAATTACGAAACTCGCCATTCACGCCATCGACCTTGCCAGCCACCGGTGCGAGGCCGAAGGCTGTGCCCGTAGTCTGCCAGCTATCGAAGCCGTCGCCTTCAAAGGCTTGAATGACCTTCACGTCGGCCTGCAGGGTAGCGGCGCCGATAAAAAAGGATGCGAATAAGAATGCTATGGACCTCATGGGGATAACGGGGAGTCACCCTAGGAAAAGGGTTGTTCCCCCGAGGTCGAGGATGGCTTCAAGAAACTTGCCCCGACCGTCGACGAATCAGCGAATTCCCGAGAGAACTTGGAATTTAGCCCCGAAATGGGCGGGGTGCGTCAAAGCCCGCAGGCGCCCAGTGGCCTCATTGTCACCGGAGGTCATAATCCGCTCCATGGCCGAGCCCGCATGCTTCACGAAAAAGGCCTCCTGCCGTTCCAAGCGCACCGAGCGGAAACCTTGGGCGACGAGGATTGGCTCCAGTCGATCCCAGAGGACGTGGCACGTCAGGTCCTGCGAGCCAAGGTTCTCCAGAATCGCTCCCGAGAGCTGGTGACTACGGTAGGCGCGGGCCGTACCGACCGGCGACCCTTCGAGGCACTGCACCAGGGTCTTACCGTAATCCAACAAGATGACTGCCCCACTCCAACCACCGCCTAGCAAGCGCGCCAACAAGCCCTCCGCCGCCAAGGGCGCATCGAGTAACCAACCCTCGGACGCCAAGGGCAACGAGGCAGCGAAGTCCGCCGCTTGCGGGCTCGAGAAATCCGGCAGAGCCTCGACCGTGAGTTCTGCGCCATCCACCCGGACGCCGAGTTCGCGCCAGCCGCCGCCTTGAAAGACGAAGCGATGGAAAGGCTGAGCATCGAGCAGTTCGTTCGCTACCAGCACCGTGCGCGCTGGGAGCGCAGGTTTTTCGCCGACCCGGAAAACACGTGTCCCAGCAAACGACGGCGCCACGCTCGCGAAATGCGCTTGGCCAGGTTCGGCACCCACCTCAACAAGCGTGTGCGACGAGAGATCACCAACCAAAGTAGCCGCCGCGGCAGCGACGAGTTCGCCAAACATCGGGCCCAGCGCCGCGGCCGTGGTGAAGTCGGTGCCCGTGGCCTTCCCGACGCGCGGGCGCTCACTCACGTAATAACCTAGGCCGGGCGCATACAACGCCACTTCCACCAAACGCACAAACGGCACCACCCCACCGCGGGCTTCGCGACGAAGCACGTCCACAATCGCGGCATGGCGGGCTTGGGCGTCCATCCCTCCAGCGTGGAAGGCTCTTTTCGTGAGCGCCAGACGAAACGAGGTTGAGCCAGCCCCAGAAATAGACTGACTCCACCCCAATGATCCTCGCGATCGAAAGCTCCTGCGATGAATCCGCGCTCGCCCTGTTCGAGCCGGCTGCGGGACTCCGCCGAGAAGTCATTAGTTCACAGGCCGAAGCCCACGTCCGCTTCGGCGGCGTCGTGCCTGAACTCGCCAGCCGGATGCACCTGTCGGCCCTGCCGTTGTTACTCGAAGATTACCGAAGTGAACTCTCGGCCGTCTCGATGATTGCGGTGACCCGCGGGCCCGGCCTCCTACCCTGCCTCTCGATGGGCGTCAGCCTCGCGCGCGCCTTGGCCCTCGCCACGGGCAAGCCGCTCGTCGGCGTGAACCACCTCCGCGGACACGTCCACTCGCCCTTCATCGGCCTCCACGCCCAAGCGCCGGTAAACTTTCTCGCCGCCCGAGCGGCCCTGCTCCCACACCTCGGCATCATCATCTCCGGCGGCAACACCTTGCTCGTGCGCCTCGCCACTGACCTCAAAATCACGGTCATCGCGCGGACCGTCGACGATGCCGCCGGCGAAGCGTTCGACAAAGGGGCAAAACTCCTCGGGTTACCCTACCCCGGCGGCGCCCTCATCGAACAACACGCCGCCCGTGGCGACATCCGTAAATACCTCTTCCCGCGCGGTATCCCCGAGAAAGCCGACCTACGCATGAGTTTCTCCGGGCTGAAGACGGCCCTGCGTTACCAACTCGAAAAGATGTCCGACGCTGAGCTCGCCGCCGACTTACCGGACCTCTGTGCAGGCTATCAACACGCCATCATCGAGCAGCTGGTTTCCAAGGCCGGTGCGGCCCTCGACCACGGCGCTTACAAGTCCGTCGGCCTCTCTGGGGGCGTGGCCAATAACCAGACGCTCCGACAACGGCTGACCAACGTCGCGCTCCAACGCGACTTACCGATGCTCATCGCTGAGCCGAAACATTGCGGCGACAACGCTGGCATGATTGCCTTCGCCGCTTGGGCTGACCTTGGCTTGCCCACGGGGACCGCGGCGACGCC
>CAIYAN010000166.1 GCA_903924185.1 uncultured Opitutia bacterium
CCACCATGAGTGTGGCCGGCGCGAGCATGGTTTTTTCAAAGGCGCGGATGGCGTCTTCCTGGGGGCGGTCCGTCTTGAGTAAAGCATTACGCCCTTCCAGGGCGCGGGTGTAGTCGCGGACGGCGTTGAGGTACGCGCCGTCGGTACCGCCAATTGCGGCATCGAGCCAGCGCCGCCGGTTGGACGGCGAGCCGCGGACCAAACGCAGGTCGTCGGAGCAGAAGACGATGGTGGGGAAGCGACCCAGATGCTCGGCGACGGAAGTCACGGGATTACCGTCGACCAGCGCTTTGCGTGAACCCTTCGCGAGGCGCAGTTCCACGGCGGTGCTTTCGGTCCCCGTGCGCACATCGAGACGCAGGCGTGCCTCGGTACAGCCCATCCGGATGAGCGGGGAAATCTCCGTGGTGCGGAAGGAACGGAAAGCGGAAACCAGCGCTGCGGCCTCCAGGAGGTTGGTCTTACCTTGGCCGTTTTCACCGAGCAGGAAAACGCGGGGCGCGTCGGTGTCGACGTCGGCAAACGGGAGGTTGCGGAAGTCAGCCGCGCGGATGCGGGTGACGCGCATGGGCTACTGAGGAATCGTCAACGTCGTGCCAGGTTTGAGGCTGGCCGGTGAGCTAATTTTATCGCGATTGGCGTTGTAGATATCATTGGCGCGGGTCGGCGTACCGTAGGCTTTCGAGGAGATTTTGGAAAGCGTGTCGCCAGCGACAATCACATAGGTGGTGAAGGCGGGGGCCTTGCGGCCAGTGGCCGGAGCGACGCCAGGAACGGCGGGCGTCCCTTTGTCGGGGATGGCGGCCACGCCTGGGGTACGTGGGTCGTTCTTCGGCTCGGGATTACGGACGCCACGGGAAAGCTCGGATACTTCCAACATGAGCTTCGAGTTTTCGTTCTGCAGTTTACGGATGAGTGCCGACTGGTCGACGCTGCCGCCGGCGCTAGGCTCCAGCGGGCGTCCCGGGAGTTGCTGGACGAACATCTTTTCAGCCGTCTTTACCATCTGACGGACAATGGGGCTTTGTTCCGAGTTCGGCTTGAGTCGGAGATACTGGTTGAAGTGGTAAACTGCGGGGAGTGGATCCTGAAGGTCGAGATACATGCGACCCGCTTCCAGATGAGATTCCGATGCCCCCTTGCGGGCGTCGATAACTTTGAGGAAGGACTCCAAGGCTTTACGCGGCTCGCGCTGCTTCTCGTAAGTCATCCCTTGCCGGAATTCGCTATCCTCGAGTTCGGGAGTACGCATCGCCGAAGCGGTGTCACCGTCACAACCGACGAAGGCCAGAGCGCAGGCGAGGCTGAAAAAGGGCAGGACTGAACGGAGACGTTCCATGGCGGGACAATCCCGTTCTGGGCGGCTCCGTTCAACCTAAAATCATTCGCAAAGGGCGGCGCGGAGGGCGCTCGGGAGATCAGGCGTCTCGAACACAAAACCCGCAGCCAGTGCTTTGGCGGGGGAGGCGGCTAGGTCGCCGAGGAGCGTTTCGCGGCCCATCTCCCCGAAGACGAGTCCGACGGCGAACGCCGGGAGCGGGAGGATGGCTGGGCGGTGGAGCGCTTGGCCGAGGCACCGGGCAAAGGCGCGTTGGGTAACTGGCTGAGGGGCGACCGCATTCAAAGCACCTTGGATGCTCGGAGTCGCTAAGGCCCATTGAATCAGCCGGATTAAGTCACCGAGACGAATCCAGCTGAGGTGCTGCTGGCCCGATCCGACTGGACCGCCGAGTCCAAGGGAGAAGGGCAGGCGCATTTTCTGCAGAGCCCCACCCGAGCCCGCCAGGACGACGCCAGTCCGGAGCCAAATAGTCCGGATGCCCCGCTCTTGGGCGGCTAGGGTGGCCATTTCCCATTGTTCGGAGATTTCAGCGAGGAAGCCGATATTAGAAAGAGAGGAGGCTTCCGTCACCGTTTCACCCGGACGCCA
>CAIYAN010000167.1 GCA_903924185.1 uncultured Opitutia bacterium
CCGAGTTCCAGTTCGAGGGTGTAGGCCTGAGCGGCAACAGCAGCCAAAGGCAGGAGGAGGAGGGGGCGTAGGGATTTCATGGGGAAACGCTAGGTTGGTGGCGGTCGTTATTGTGTAAAGGATGAAGGGAGCGGCTTACTTCTTCTTCTCTTCGGACTTCTTCTCGGGCTTCTTTTCTCCAACTACTTCAACGCTAGTGACTTCCACGCGTTCGGTGGGGCTGGAGCGCTCGGGGCCAACGCAGGCGATGGCGGCGATCTTATCCAGGACTTTCTCGCCGTCGACGAGCTTGCCGAAGGCGGTGTACTTATTGTTTAGGAAGGAGGCATCGCCATGGCAGACGAAGAACTGGCTACCAGCGCTGTCCGGGTCGGAGGAGCGGGCCATCGAGAGCACGCCCTTCGTGTGGGAGCGGTTATTGAACTCGGCCTTGATTTGATAGCCTGGGCCACCGGTGCCGGGCTGGCCCTTGGCGCCAACCTTCGAGTTGGGGCATCCGCCCTGAATCATGAAGCCCTTGAGAATGCGGTGAAAGCAGGTGCCGTCGTAGAAACCTTCGCGGGCCAGCTTGAGGAAATTTTCGACCGTGCGGGGGGCGACGTCGGGCCAGAACTCGACGGTCATGTCACCGTAGGTGGTGTGGATGATGGCGCGCGGTGCGGCCTTAGGATCGGAGGATTCTTTCATATTGGTGGAAGGGGTTTCGGCGGCGTGGGCGAGGGCGAGGCCCAAGAGGCACGAGGCGAGCAGGCGGAGGGATCTCATGCCCGTAAGCGAAAGCGGGTCGGGCGTTGCCGCAACCCCAAACCTCCGCTTGCCAGCCCGCCCCAAGGGGGTCACGTTCGGCCCCACAGGTATGCGTGTAATCGTCAACGATGAGCCCCGGGAAACCGCCGCCGGGACCCTCGCCGCCCTGCTCGAGGAGCTGGGCTGCGCCCAGGAGGCCGCCGTGGCCGCCGCCGTTGATGGACAGGTCGTTCCGCGGAGCCGCTGGTCGGCCCAGGTCCTCGTCGCTGGCGCCCAAATCCTCGTCATTCGCGCCGCTCAAGGCGGTTAATTCATGCTTAAGTTCATCCAAGGTCTTTTTAAATCCGAACCCGAGGCGCCCGCCCCGGCTAACCTCGTGCTGTTTACGCCCACGCGTTCGCCCTGGGACGCCAAGACGGTCGTTAAGCTTTTCGACGCTGGCCTCGGCCGCTTGCACGTCCAGTCGGTTCGCGATTGGAATGTGCGGCAATACGAGGCCTTCCTGCAGCAGGTCCCCGAGGTTTTCTGGAATCGGATCGTCCTCGAAGAGCAGCCCGACCTGGTGCTCTCCCGTAATCTGGCTGGTTTCCAGATGATACCCGGTGATCGCATCCCGCCGCGCTGGCCCAAGACGGCCGCACTTAGCCTGAAGTGTCATTCTTACGATGAGATGCGCAGTACGCCCAAAGGTTGCCACTACCTCTTCCTGAGCCCGATTTTCCCGTCCGTCTCGAAGCGTGATTATGTGCCGCAACGCACGCACCGTGAATTTCAGGTCATCGTGGAACGCTGGCGCGCGGAAGGCGGTTGCCCGGTCTACGGTCTCGGCGGCATCACGCCTGAGAATGCCGGCCATGTGCGTGAGTTGGGTTTCGATGGGATGGCGTTTATCGGGTCCGTCTGGGAAAG
>CAIYAN010000168.1 GCA_903924185.1 uncultured Opitutia bacterium
ACCACCCTTCAGGCCAGCAATCTTCTTGAGCGCGCCCGCCAAACCTTCCGGATTACGCGTGAACTGCACGGCCGAGGCGTCGGCTAAATACTCACGCTGCCGCGAGACCGAGGCCTGGATAATCCGCGCAAAGAGGACACCGCCCAGGCCCAGGAGGAAGATGACGAGCCCACCGATGGCGAGCGGAATGCCGACCTTGGCGCTGTCCTTGTCGTCCGCATGCCGCATCAGGCGCATCAAGATGTAGCCGAGCTGCGAGAGCGCCGTCAGCCCGGCGATGGTGCCGATGATGCGCAGGTTGAGCTTCATATCACCGTTACCGATGTGACTGAACTCATGCGCGATGACGCCCTGGAGTTCGTCGCGATTAAGATAAGTCAACGCGCCCGGGTCACGGCCACCGCGGCGTCCTGCGGGTTGTTCCCCGCGGCGAAAGCGTTGATCGTGCTATCGTGGTCTACGACGAAACAGGCCGGCTTCGGTAGACCCGCCGCCAAAGACATTTCCTCAACGATGTTCAGGTAACGGCGCTCAGCCAAGTCCTTGGTATGCGGTGAGACCGGCCGAGCACCGAGGCTCTGCGCCACAAAAGCACCCCCTTTAGCGAGCTCGGAGATGCGCCACCAACTGGTCCCCAGGATGACCACCAAGGCCGTCCCAGAGGTGGCTAAGAAGAGCTTCGGCTGAAACCAATCCAAGGACCCACGCTCCATCAGCTCCCCTTTCGCATACACGGCGATGGCATACAGGCTGCCCGTTAGCATCAAGATGGCCAACACCAAGAGCACGACCAGCTTCGTCGTGCGTCCACGGGCCTCATCTTGGGCCCGAAAGAAATTCATGGTGGCCGCCATGGGGCGACTCAGGGGTTAGGCGACCGGCGGCTCAGCAAAGAGCCGACGATACGCGGCCGTGACCATCAGGGCTTGCAGCGGAAGGGTCGCGAAGATGCCGATGCAGCAAGCGATGATGCCAACTTGCGAAACAAGGTTAGCCACGAAGAGGAGGAGGAAGGCCCAGCCCCAGTGCGCAGTGACGGCTTGGCGGCTCATTTCCAAGCACTCCCAGAAAGTCCCACGACGGTCAGCCAAAAGGCTCCAGGACCAGCACCATGCAATCGCGAGGTAATAGCCCGGGATGAAGCACAGCACAAATCCGACCAGCAGGAAGGGGATCATGACTAACGTCAATAGCCACGAGGAACCAAACTGCTCAAAGCCACTAAAGAGGTCCTCCATTCCCGCGGGTTTACCATCCAAGACCTTCTCGTTGAAGCGGCTCAAACCGATGGTCAACGGCGGGAGGGTGATCAGGAAGCCGCAGAGGAACAGGTAGACCAGATTCACCAGCACGACATTCCAAAAGTCACGCTTGAGCGCTGCGAAGGACTGCGCGAGGCACGCGCCTATGTCGAAGGGGTTCTGTGCAGTCCGGGCCCGCTGGACGCGGCCGAGTTGCTCAGGGTTGAGGGTAGCAAAGAGGCCCATGGAAATGGCTCGAAGAGCGGCTTAGAACTTCACCGTCGGGGCGACCTTCTCGACGTCGTTCTCAATCTTAAAGAGCTCGGCCGGGAGGAAACCAAAGGAGTTCGCCACGAAGACGTTCGGGAAGACTTCGCGCGAGGTGTTGTACTCTTGCACGGAATCGTTGAAGGCCTGCCGGGAGAAGGCGATGCGGTTCTCGGTCGAGGCGAGTTCTTCCATCAGGGTGCGCATGGTGGCGTCAGCCTTGAGTTCAGGGTAGTTCTCGGAGACAACCATGAGCTTACCAAGGGCGCCGCTCAGGCCAGACTCAGCCTGCGCGAGGTCACGCATAGCGGCTGGGTCGGTCGGGTTACCGGCAAAACGGACGTTGGCCTGCGTGGCCTTCGCGCGGGCTTCGACGACCGCAGTCAGCGTGCCGCTTTCATGGGCCATGTAACCCTTGGCGGTTTCGACGAGGTTCGGGATCAGGTCGTAACGGCGCTTCAGCTGCACGTCCACCTGAGCGAACGCGTTCTTGAAGCGGTTCCGCAACCCGACGAGGGTGTTGTAGATGCCGACCAGGAAGAAGCCGACGAAAACGAGGACGGCGAGGAGAACAAGAAGTATGACGAGGGGACCCATAGTGCGGTTAACCTACCCCCTGCCCCGCCCACCGCAAGACCGACCGCATAGTGTAGTATTATAAATAGACTCCCCCTTTACAGAAAACTACCCCTCCCCCCGATTTTAAGCGAGTTCAGAGAGCTTCCGGCAGACTTCGTCAATGAGGAAGGCCGGGGTCGAGGCACCGGCGGTGACACCGACAACGCTATACCTGCCCAAGGCACTGAAATCGAGCTCGGCGGCGGTCTCGACGTGGAAACAGGGCATGCCCTGGATTTCGACGAGCTTAGCGAGTTTGACGGTGTTCGCCGAATGACGGCCACCAATCACGACAATTGCCTGGCAGCCCTGCTGCTTGAGCTCACTGATGTCGGCCTGTCGATCCTTGGTGGCGCCACAGATGGTGTCGAAAACCAAGGTGGCTGGAAAGCGGGTCTTGAGACGAGCGGCGAGACTCTCGAACTCGTCCGTAAACATGGTCGACTGTGAGACCATGCAGACTTTGTCGCCGAGGTCAGGCAAGGCGTCGATGTCGGCAGGGTTAGAAATGACGTGCCCTAGGCCTTCGGCATAACCGAGGAGGCCCATAACTTCGGGGTGCTTAGGGTCCCCGAAGATGACGGTGCGAAAGCCTTTCTTAGCATGCATGCGCACCTTACCCGCAATGATACCGACATCCGGACAGGTGGCATCTCGGAATTCCATACCCAGCGACTTGAGGTAAGCACGGCGTTCCGGCGAGATGCCATGCGCACGGACCACCATGACGGCATTCGCGTCGGTGGAGCTATTCACGGCTAACTTAGCTTCGCTGGTGTAGTCGCCAACTTCGCGGATGCCTTCACCGGTGAGGACTTCCATCATCTGGCGGTTATGAATCAGGGGACCATCCGTATATACGGGGTGACGGCCCTTCTGGGCGTACTCGCGCGCGATATCGATGGCGCGCTCAACGCCCCAACAGAAACCAGCGGATTTGGCTCGGATGACCTTCACGGCTCCCACGGTGGCGGGAAGCCGGCTTGGTTCAAGCAAAGTCGAGCGATGGCCTACTTAGCGGGGACGCCCCAGACTTCAGCTTCGACGTAGTCGTTCGAGGGGCCAGCGGAGTTACCCTTGGAATGGAAGCGAATGTAGCGGCCTTTAACGGCGGCCACCGGAATCACGCGGCCTTCGTTAGACTCGTAGTAGCAGTAGTCCTTGCCCTTGCCGAGGCCGAGCTCGTCGGTGCCGTCGTTGTTGTAGACAGTGGTGACGTCCTTCTTGAAGTCAGGGTCATCCGAGATCTGCACAACGACATTGAAATAGACGCGACGTTCGCGGTGGAAATGCCACACGGCAATCGCATGGATGACCGAGGCCGAGGGGAGCTCGACCTGCACCCAGTGGTGGCCACGCGGGAGTTCGACTTCAAAGCCTTCTTCGCCACCTTTATCGCCATCAGTGACATAGGAGAAATCGCCAGCAGCGGCTTCCTTGGCACTCGAGGTCACGGGCGCACCTTTGGCCAGGTTCACAGCTTCGGCCGGGACTTTCGGCAACACGCGCGGGGTCTTTGAAATCGGCTCGAGGTTATCAATCTTCATCGGCTTCGGGGTGCCGAGGGCCACGGACTTCGGTAGGACGAGCGGCAGGGTCTTCTCCTCGGCGACGAGCGCGAGGGGCAAAGCCATTAGAGCAAGGGCGAGGGTCTTCAGGGACATAACATTAAGACAAGCGATTATGCTTAAAGTTTCAAGCCCGCGGGGCATCTAGGGTCTTTACCCGGCGATGCTTAAGCGGGAAACGGAGCGTGACAGTGGTCCCGACATTCGGGGTACTCTGAATATCCACAGTGCCGCCGTGGGCCCGGAGGATTCGTAGCAAAATCAACATGCCCAACCCACCGCCCGAGGCTTTAGTGGTGTAATAGGCATCAAAGACGCGGGTGAGCTTATCGGACGGGATGCCGACGCACTTATCTTTCTCCGAAAGGACGACCCACTCGTCGTCGGCTTCGAGGTGGATATAAATCTCGCCACC
>CAIYAN010000169.1 GCA_903924185.1 uncultured Opitutia bacterium
GAAGGCCGATGAAGCCCGTGCCAAGGCTGGTGCCGCTCGGACCGCCGCCAACGCTAAGATTAAGGCCGCCGTCGACGCTAAGGACTTTGACGCCGCCTGTAAGGCCATTGATGAAGTCGCCGGTGGCAGCAAACTGATGGCTGCGGTCAATAAGGCCTCTGCATCGCAGAAGATCGACCCGGCGAACAAGGAACGCGCTTTGAAGTATATGGATGAAGCCATCGCCATTGACGGCGGTGCTAACGCAGCTGCGCTCAAGGCCATGCGTGAGCGTATTTTCACGGGTGCGCCGACGACTCCAGCCGCCAAGCCGGCTGCGGAAGTGAAGAAGACCGACAAGGGAGCCTAATTTAAGTCTGCAGATTATAAGACGCCGGAGGCTTCCCTCCGACGTTTTTGTTGGGTGAGAATTCTGACCTAGGCGAGCAGGGTACCCACGGGTGCTGTCAAAACTTCCGCGGGCGTCCGGCCTTGGGCCCGGAGTTCGCGGATCGAGAGGCCCGCCGTACGTTTAGCCAAGCGGCGTCCTTGCGCGTCGACCACCAGCGGCGCATGCGCCCAGTGTGGCTCGGGCCAGCCGAGGGCGCGGTATAGCAGGATTTGGCGAGCGGTCGAAAGGAGCAGATCCGCTCCACGCACGACTTCGGTGATGCCCATGGCGTGGTCGTCCGCGACGACCGAGAGTTCGTAGGCGGGAAAGCCATCTTTTCGCCAGACCAGGAAATCTCCGAAGTCCTTACCCGCGACGAAGGCCTGCGGTCCTTGCAAGCGGTCTTCAAAGTGGATGGTCTCGCCATCAGGCACACGGAAGCGCCAGTTGGTGCCGTCCGGTTGGATGAGATCACGACCGTGTCCTAGCGGTGGCCGTAGGCTGGGCGGGAAGATCGGCTCGGCGTCGTGCTCGGCGTGCGGAGCGGTCAGCGCCCGGGAGACATCTTGGCGTGATTTATCGCAGGGATAAATGCTGCCCGCAGCGTGGAGGAGTTGCCAGACTTTCAGGAAATAGCCGCGACGTTGTGACTGGGTGTACGGCGCATGTGGGCCGTCCACATCAGGGCCTTCGTGCCAGAGCAGGCCGAGCCAGCGAAGGTCTTCCAGCGCGGCCAAGGCGAACTCCGGTCGGCAGCGTTCAGCATCGAGATCCTCGGTGCGGTAGATGAGTTGGCCTTGCGCAGCCTGCGCCCGCTGGGCCGCGAGTGCAAAGGTGCGGGCGTGACCGAGGTGCAGGTAGCCGGTGGGGGTGGGGGCGAGTCGTCCGCGATACATGATGGACGAACCCGGCAGGCTCAGAGTGGGTTGCCCGTTGCCACAAATTCCCAAGGCACCCCGAACTCGGCGGAGACCGCTGCGGCCAAGGCCTTCACGCCCCAGGTTTCGGTGGCGTAGTGGCCGCAAGGGTAAAGGTTCCAGCCTTGCTCGTGGGCTTCGTTAAAGTGTTCTTCGCGGAGTTCACCGGTGATCAGCGTATCGCAACCTTGGGCTCGCAGGTGATCCAGGGCGCTGCGGCCACTGCCGCTGAGGATGGCGATTTTCTTCGGGCGGGCCGAACCAAACTCAATCGCCTGATAGGTGTCGGGATAGCTCTGCTTCAGGCGGCGGGCCAACGTTGCACGCGGGATGCCTTGGCAAATACACGCGATGGGCAGGCCTTCGAAGTCGACGAACCAATCGACTACGCGGAGCCCGAGGTCAGCCGCGATGAGTGCGTTGTTGCCGATGATTGGGTGGGCGTCGAGCGGCAGGTGGCTCGAGTAGAGCGAGAGCCCGGTGCGTTTAAGTGTGTCGACGCGTAGCTTACGGACCTCGCGCAAGGGCGAGATTGTGGGCCAGCGCATGCCGTGGTGCACGATGAGAAAGTCGATACCACGCTTCGCGGCCATTTCAAAAACTTTGGCGCCGGCGTCGACCGCACAGCCGACCTTGCGGACCTTGGCGCGGCCCTTGTGCTGCAGGCCATTCTCGGCCCCTGGGAAATCTTTGATTGCCTTATTATTGGTCAGGAGGTCGCAGAAACGGGCAATCTTGGTGGCGTCGGCGGGCATGGTTAGAGGGGTTTGAATTGTTCGTCACTCGGTGTGTTGGCCGGTTGCGGTAGGGTGCTCGGGTCAAAGAAGCCATCCGCGAGCCGGAGGTACAGCGCGGCGTGGGTGACCTGCAGTAGGTCGACATCGCGGGTGCTTTCATCCCGGACGCTGATGGCAGCGAAAAGCCATTGATCGCCTGCCTTGCCGAACTCTTCCACTTGGAGTGTGCGCAGGGCCTTGCCTTGTGCATCTTCCGAAATTGCGCTCAGCATGGCGCCGTAGGCACGGTCGAGGGCGAACCTCACTTGCGTCGGTGCGCCCGGCTGCGGGTTCTTGGCTAGGTAAACGTGAGCGGGCCGGCCCACC
>CAIYAN010000170.1 GCA_903924185.1 uncultured Opitutia bacterium
AGGAAGGACGTGTTGAAAGCCATGGTCGAGGAAGTTGCTGAAGATGTGGGTGCCACTCCCAGTGTCGCTATGGGCGGAGACGCTACCGACGGAGGGCGTAGTCGGCACGGCGGCCTGCAGGGCAGTCAGGTCGAGCGTGAAGCTCGTTTCACCAGGAAAGAGCACGGAGAAGCGTGGATGGTCCTGGCCGTTGACCTTATTATTGAAAAGCACGGAAATCTTATGGCCCGGCAGGGAGCGAATCTTCCAGCCAGTGAGGCCGGCGGGAATCTTCGTTTGCCATTTACCGATCAAGACCACGGCGTCAGTGGGGACCTTGAGTTCCTTGCCGCCTTCGGCCCCGAAGGTGAACGTGAAGTCGGGCTGAATGCGCCCGATCGGCTCAAACGTGAATTCGACGGACTTGGCGATAACCTCCTTGGTCTTGCGGACGTACTCGGCCTTCTCGGCCGCGGTCATCTTTTGGAGGTCGGAAAGCTCGGTCGAAGGGGAGTCGATTGGGTTGAGGTCCCAGGCGCGTGGGTTGACCTCAATGGTGATTTCAGCGTTTCCACGGGCGTCAAAAGAGCCGCGGACGACCGTTTCCGGGATGGAGTGGGCGGAAAGGTTGCTGAAACCGAGGCAAAATACCGCTATTAGCAGGGTGCTGAGCCGTAAAGGGGCTGGTTTCATGGTGGGGACGATGGAAGGGGCAGGGGCGGACTCAATCTTCGATTATAGTTTGCGTATCGTGGGCCTAACCTCTTTGTAAGAGCCGAACCCCAATATATCATAACTATGAAGAACACCCTCAGCATCCTCACCGTGCTCGCACTGGCGGCCGCTGCTAACGCTGGTTGCGGCAAGACCGCTACCATCGAAGGCAAGCTCGCTTCGTTCGACGCCGAAAAGAAGGTCCTCGTCGTCACCGACAAGGCCGGCAAAGACAGCTCCATCACCCTCACCCCTGAAACCAAGGGCGCCGACTCCGTCAAGGACCTCGTTGGCAAGGCTGTGAAGGTTGAAGCCTCCGTCCACGAGAAGACCAAGGCCCTCGCTGTTGAAGCTGGTGCCGCTGCTCCGGCCGAAGAGCCTAAGAAGGAAAAGAAGAAGAAGAAGGCTGCCTAAGCCCTCTGGTTTTCTGACCTCACGAACCCGCCATGAAAATGGCGGGTTTTTTGTTGGCCGGGCGCCAGCCTTGTCATTCGGCCATGGAAGTGCGATGGTCGGCTATGACCAATCCCGAATGCCCCGAATGCGGGATGAAAGCTATCCTGAGCCACCCGACGAAGTGGGAGTGCGAAACGTGCGGTTTCGAATGGGATAAGCCCGCGGACGCGGCCGCTGCGGATGGCCCGCGCGTCGTCAAGGATGCCCATGGCACGGTCTTAGTCGACGGGGACAGCGTTGTCCTCATTAAGGACCTCAAGCTCCGCGGCTCAGCGGGGACGCTGAAGGGTGGGGCCAAGGCCAAGAATATCCGGCTAGTCGATGGGGACCATGAGATCGATTGCCGGATTGATGGTATCCAGGTCGGCCTCAAGGCCTGTTTCGTCAAGAAGGCTTGAGGATGGGGGATGGGGATAGGGGATAGGGGATAGGGGATAGGGGATAGGGGATAGGGAACGGAAGATTAGCGGTTGGAGGTTAGGGGGTAGCGATTGGAGAAGCCCAAAGGGGTAGGGGCGCGACTGCGTCACTCCAGCCGCCAACCCCCGGCCACTAGCCGCTATCTACAATGGGTTTTTACTGGGAACCCTCCGGCCTTCGGGTTGTCTGGAAGGTATGCCCCGTCTTACCCCCCTCCTGTTGTTGGTTTCCGCGCTGGTCCAGGCCGGTGACTTGAAGCTCTCCTCCATCTTCTCGGACCACGCCGTCCTACAGGCTGGTGAGGCCAACGTCTACGGCAAGGCGCAGCCTGGCTCGACGGTGGAAGTCGTCTATGGCGACGTAAAAGCCACCGCTACCGCGGGTGCCAATGGCATCTTCAAGACCACCCTCACGGGCCTGAAGCCCACCGAAGCTGGTAAGGACCTCGTGATCAAGTCTGGGGCGGAGTCCCATATCGCCAAAGACGTCATCGTCGGCGAGGTCTGGGTCGGTTCCGGCCAGTCCAACATGGACATGTCGGTCGGTGGTTCTTTCACC
>CAIYAN010000171.1 GCA_903924185.1 uncultured Opitutia bacterium
AAGATGGTCGTCCTCTCCAAGGTGACCGGTGACCATATTCCGGTGCTCAACAACAGCATCGAAGTAATCCAGGTCCAGCAGAACACCATCCTCCAACTCCGCGCCGCCGAACAGGCTGCCACCGATGAAGCCGCTAAGGCCCGCATCAAGGAAGAGCTCGCTAAGGCAACCGACGTCCTCACCAAGAACGCTGAGTTCATGGGCAAGACCTACGGCGTGGTGACCAACAACCTCGTCTTCGACGTGCTGGAAGCCCACTTCTGGGTCGCCCTCACCCCGGACGAACTCAAGGCCTACGTCGCTCAGAACCACGGCACCGCTGCCCAGGCCCTCGCCGAAGCAACCGACGCCCCGAAGCTCGACGTCAAGAAGGACAAGAAGAGCTCGTAAGAGTTCTTCCCACCTAAACACGAAGCCCGCCACTCGGCGGGCTTTTTTGTGCCTAAAAGAGTTCGCCCTGCTCGGGACCGGGCGCCGGCTTGGCGGGGGACGTAAGCGGCCGTACCGTGGGCTCGGTGGGCTTCTCCTGCCCCACGGACAAGCCGTGCTTCGCCTGATAGCGTCGCAACGTCGAATGCATCTCCATGGCCTCCAGAAAGGCCGCTACGCCGCGGACGTCTTCCATAGGAACACCGCCGGGCTCAAAAGCGAAGTCGGTCTTAAAACGCACGAGAGATAGGTTGGAGCGGATACGGTCAGCATCTGCTTGAATCTGCTCACGGAAGCGGGCCGGCTCGATGGTCGCCACCGCCCCCAGCACCCCTTCTAAGCCACCGTATTGCTGTAACCACTTCACCGCCGTCTTCGGGCCCACGCCCTTGAGGCCGGGGATATTGTCCGAGGTATCTCCGACGAGTGCGAGGTAGTCGGCGATCAAGGTCGGTGGCACGCCGAACTTCGCTTCCACGCCGGCTGCATCGAGGCGGCGCCAGCCGAGCGCGGGATTGGCGGTGGGCGGCGGTGCGAGCTGCAACACCTGCGCGCCCACACATTGCCCGAAATCCTTATCGGCACTCACAATGATACATTCGTCTCCCGCGGCGGCCAAACGATGGACGGCCGTGGCGATTAGATCGTCGGCTTCGACGCCGCGTTCCTGGATTACCGCAAAACCCAAGAGGGCCGTAAGTTTCTTGATTTCCGGCAACTGCAGGATGATGTCCGGCGGTGTGTCATCACGCTGCCCCTTGTAATCCGGGAGGACTGCTAAGTGACGATCGGAGCCCCCGAGGTCGAAGAAGACGACACAACGGTCCGGCTTCTCGGCGTCGCGCAGGTCCTGCAGTGACTTAATCCAGCCGTGCAAGGCACCCGTGGGGAATTGATCAGACTGCCGGCGGAGGTTGGAGCGCTCCATCGCGAAATGGCTCCGGAAGACTAGATTGAAACCATCGACGAGGAGCCAGCGCATGGGAGCGAGTGTCTCCGACTCGGCGATTGCTTCGAGAAAAAAGCAGGCCCGCCAAGAGGCGGGCCTGCGAAGGGCGAACTTCAGTTCAGCTTACTGTCCAGCCGGAGCAGCCGGAGCGGCTTCACGCGGCGAGGAGTTCGTCGGGGTCGCTTCGACCGGCTCGCGGTAGACAGCACCACCAGGAGAGAGAACGACAGGGTTCTGGAAGACCGAACCAGCGCGCATGCCAGGGTAGCTGCTACGGAGGGTCGCACCACCTGGGGAGACGAGGTTGGCCGTCACGAAGACCGTGAGGTTCTTCTTGGTCGTGGACTTACCGCTGGAGCGGAAAGCCGCACCGATGAGCGGGATGTCGCCGAGGACAGGGACCTTGTCGCTGACGGTCTTCACCTCTTCGCGGGTCAAACCACCGATGACAACCGTAGCGCCATCGAAGACGGTGACGTCGGTCGAGACTTCACGGGTAGTGAAGATCGGCTGGAAGAAGCCTGAAGGAATGGTGACGGTCGTGGAACCAGAGATTGCGACGGAGGTACCGCCGTATTCAACGAAGCCTTCGAATTCGGTCACCTTTGGCTTGAGGTTAAGAGCGATCGAGTCGTCGGCGCCGACGGTCGGGGTGACTTCGAGGGTCACGCCAACTTCCTGGACGGTGAAGTCCTGAGGCGTACCGGCCGTGATGGTCACACCCGCGGAACCGCCGCCCTGCTGGCCACCGCCCTGCGAACCGACGTTCGACTGGGTATCACCATAGGACTGCGGGTAGCGAAGGAGCTGAGCGATCTTGATGATAGCGGTCTTACCGTCGAGGACGGTGAGGCTCGGGGCGGACATCAGGTCGGAACCGCTGTTTTGCTCGACGGCCTTGAGGAAGATCGAGAGGTCATAGGAACCAATCGAGCCAATCATGCCGTTGTAGGCACCAGCAGCACCGCTCCAACCAGCAGCCCCACCGAAGTTCGGCTCGCGGCCACCGAAGTTACCGGAAGGGAAGTTAGGTGGGTTATTGGCGATGGGGGTCGACGTGCCAGGCTGAGTGACGGTGACAAGGTTGCCGTTGGCGTCTAACGAGGAGCCTTGAATGCCAGCGACGGCAATCGTACCCGGGTTAGAAACGGTGGCGGAACCGAAGACGTCATTGACGGAGCGGAGGTTAGTCTGAGCGCGGATGGTCTGGACGCCGCCGACGGTCCTGGACAGGCGCAGGTTGGTCGTGAGCTCATTCAGGGAAGACTCGGAGACTTCCATGAACTTGGACTCGATGTGGACCTGCTTGATGTCGGAGTAACGGCGGAGGATGTTGCGGATACGCTCCAGGTTCTTGCGATTCTGGGTCACGATTAGGGTCGTACCGTCGTAGTTGAGGACAGCACCGGTCACTTCGAACGACACACCGGAGCGGGTCAGGAAGTTCTTAATGCCTTCGTTACGAGGGTTGACGTCGGTCGCACCCGCACCGGCGGTGGCGCCACCGAATGGGCTGGGGGTGCCGCCCGTGGAAGCGGACGGGGCACCAGTGCCGATACCGGTCATCTTGGTTTCAGCCGCAGAACTCAACGGGAAGAACTCGGTTTCGAGGTCGTTCGAGCCGGAGTCCGGACGGATTTCGATGATACCTGAGTTGATCGTGTAGGTGAAGTTGACCTGCTTGGTGATGAGGTCGATGGCCTTCTCGAGGGTGACGTTACGGAGCGTCATGTTGACCGACGGATTCTTACGATCCGGGTCGATGACAAACATGTTCACGCCCTTGTTTTCCTTGTCGTAGGACTGAGAAACGATCGTCAGCTGAGCGATGGCGCGGTCGAAGGGCAGGTCGCGGATATTGATTTCCGGAACGGTGATTGCGCGGAGCTTATCCAGCACCGGGTCAGAGGTAGCGATACCACCGACGGGGCCGACTTCGCGGTTATAGACTTCTGGCAGCTTCCAGCTTTCGTCGAGCAGTTCGAGGAGCTTGCCCTTGGAGACGTTACGGTTCCACTGGCCAGAGTTCTGCGAAAGAACCTGACGGATGCGAACCTGGAAGGCCTTGGATTCGGCATTGTTCGGCTGGTACTGGAGGATTTCGCGGTACGCGTCGAGGGCGCCAGCGTAGTCGCCGTAGAGGTAGCGAGCACGACCCTTGACGAGCAGCTCCTGGACCTTGTCATCCTTGGCGCGGAGGCCAGGGGAGATTTCATCGACGCTACGGTAAGCCGGGTCGGACTTCTTTGCAGCGAACTCGGCGCGGAGGCGGCGGGAGCTGGAGTCGTCGGCACCATTGAGGCGCTCGAACTCGCGAACAAAGGCGTCGGCCTTATTCATCTCGCGGGCATCCATCGCGAGGAAGGCGCGGCGGGAGATGATCGAGGACTTCACCGACTTGATGCGGTCGCTGACCGGCTTGGTCGCAATATTGCGGGGCAGGTTGGAGGAAGCCTTGTCCAGCAGGGTGGTTGCATCGTCGAGCTCGCCCTTACGGACGGAGCTTTCGGCATCGTTAATGAGGGCCGAGGCAGCGTCGATGGCGGCGGCGTTAATCTTGGCGAGTCGGACGACTTCAGCGCGAGCCAGTTGATCAGCACCTTGGTCGCCCGATTCACGGCGGCTGACGATGTCCTGCTTCGTGAGCGCGATTTCGTCGCGCCAGTTCTGGGCCGCGGTATTGTTCGGGAGGGCACCGTTGGCACCGTCGAGAACCTTGAGCGCACCCGCGTAGTCGCCCTGTTCGGCGGTCTGCTTGGCGACGGCGATAGCCTGAGCCACTTCGCGGTAAAGGTTTTCGTGACTCGAAGCGACCTCGTCGAGCAAGGTGGCTGGCTTAGCGGGAACCACCGGGGCAGGCTGCGAAGCCTTGACCTTGGCGGCTTCGGCATCGGCCTTGGCCTTGTCAGCGGCGGCGAGGGCAGCCTTGACGGTGGCGATGCCTTCCTTGGCAGCTTCATCGTCCGAGGAAATCTTTTGGATCTGCTCAAATTTTTCGAGAGCGACCTGGAGGTCACCCTTCTCGCGGGCGGCCAGCGCCTCGGAGAGGAGCTGGGTCTTTTGCGTCACCGGATCTACGTCTTGGGCGACGAGAGAGCCGACAGCGACGGCGGCAGCGAGGGTGGCCCAAGTGAGCCGGTTGCGTTTATGATTTTTCATCGGGTCAGCGGAGGTAAAAGGTTATTTAGGAGCTTTATCTTTGTTGGGGGAAGCAGGCTTGACCTCGGCGGGGATAGCCAAGGTCTCGGTGAAGGATTTACGCCCCTTCTTCGGGTCGGGGATAAAGGTCTTCTCAACGGTCACGGTCTTGTTAATCAAGTCAATGTCTTTGATGACGAAATCGGCACCTTTATAGGTGAATTTATCGCCCTTGCGGTGGCGGGCCCAGGTCGTGGTGGGGCTATCGGTCGCCACCAAGAGGATGTTAATCGTATCCTTGAACTCGATGGGCTTGATATCGTCAATTTCGACCAGCCGGCCGGCGGTCTTGTCATCCAGGGTCAGGACATTGCGGGTGAAGCCATCGGCCATCTTTTCGACCTTAAAAGCCACCGGGGTCACGGGGACCTTGGGGTCGAGGCGCTGCTTCAGCTTGCAGCGCTCGTAGTAAGTCTTGGTTTCGATGTTCTGAATCAGGAACTCGCGGTCCGCTTCCAGGCCAGAGCGCGGCGCCATGGTGGTGCTCAGAACATAAGGGTAGGTCGGATGGCCAACCTTGACTAAGGCGATGCCAAACGGGGGAAGTGGAATAACTTTACGGCCGAGCGGGATGTATTCGGACTGGGCGGGGTCCCAGGCAATGTCGATGGTCGTGAAGAGGTCGTAATCCCAACCGTCGTCGTTTTCCTCCGGGGCGAGCCAATCGTTGGCGACGTCGGCCAGAGAGGCGCGGGGAGTGATTGGGTAATCACCGCCCTTCGGTGCTAAGGAGAGTTCCGGAATGGCTACTTGGCGCGCCTCTTCCGCAGGTAGCAGGGGCTTGACGAGTTCGGGCGACCAGCCTTGACCGAGCAGGCCCCATGCGGTGATACCGGCGATCAACATAAGCGTTGAGCCGATAAAGAGGAAGAAGTCCTTACGGGAATTCATGGAAAGGGTCTCGGATTATTTCTTAGGTTCACCCTCAGCGACGGGCTTGTCTTCGACCACGGTAAGGTAGTCGACTTGGACGGAGAATTGCGCGGGGGCTTGGCGAATGACGACCTTGCGCTCCTCCTTGGGAGCCGGGGCGGCCGCCTTAGAATTACTGGCCGCGGCGGCATCGGCGGTGAAGAAGCCCGGGAGGCTGGTGACGGGCACTGCGGCCGTCGGCGCCGAAGCAGAAACGACGGTGGAAGCAGAACCGAGCAACTTCAACGTGTCCGCGGACGGCGTGCTGACTTCGACCGCCGTAACGGCAAACGGGCGGCCGCTGTTGCGGACCTTATTGACGAAGGTGCGGAGCGTGGCCGTCGTGCCAACAAAGCGCACGCGGAAGGAGAGCGTGTCAACGAGGCCAGGCTGACGGAAGGTGCGGGTCGGGGCGAACTCATCCGTTTCATTGCGGATGGTTTCGGGTTGAGCAAAAGTGCCAGCACCGGGCTTGCCTTCCGCAATCTTCTCGAAGGTCTCGACGGCTTCGCGATCGATGGACTCGAGGACAATGGGGGCCGGGGCGCCGGCGGTCACCGGCCGGGAATCCGCCAGCGTCTTGTAAAGGAAGTCGACGATTTGGCGCTGCTGGTCGACGCGCACGATATCGCGCTTCGGGGAGGTGCCGGGATTACGGATGTAGCGGCGGAAACCAAATTCACACTTTTCGTTCGGCAGCATACGGATGTCACGGTCGGCGGCAAACTTGGTCCACTCGTCCACGGACTGCTTGATTTCCGAGGCCAACGCGGTGTTGGACATATCCTTACCGTTGATACGGGCATCGGGGGCTCCTGCGATGAGGGCCTTGAGCTGATCTTTTTGGGCATTCAGGTCGACCAAGTCCTTGGTCGCGGCATCCACGTTCGCTGGGGTCAAGGAGACACTGGCGGTGGCGGCGGGCAGCATATGCCCATTCAAGAGGTCGCGGCTCTTCTTCTGCTGCTGATAGAGTTTGGCTGCGGTCGCGTTCTTATCCGTATACTTCCAATAACTAGCACCAATCCCGGCAACGAAGACGACACCGACCGCGATGAGCGAGCTATAGAAGAGTTTATTCTGCTTAAAGTTTTCCATGACTTAGAGGGCTTTATCCTTTTGGATGATCAGCGTGAAGGTGAGTTTAGGGACGTTGGCTTCCTTGTAGTCCGGCTTGATTTCGTCGGAAGGAATGTCCGCGATGAACGCCGACTTCTTCAGGCTAGCCATTAAGGCGTTCTGGCGCTCGATAAGTTCGCGGGCGTTGAAGGTCTTACCAGGGGCAACCTTGTCGAGCAGGATGCGGGCCGTGACGGTGACCTTAGTCACGGGAGGCGACGGGGGCTTCGGGGCTTCGCCTTCGACAGCGGGAGCGACCACTCCGGCGACATGAACCACGCGAATTTCTTCGACCCAAGTATTCTTGCTCTGGGCCACGCGAGACTGGAGGTCGGTTAAAAAGGCCGGCCAATTCGAGCGGTTGGTGACCACGGACTCTAGCAATTGATTAGTGACCAGCACCGCTTGAGCGTCGCTGTGCGTTTTTACAATCGTGGCTTGGTGCCCGTTGAGCACGTTGGCCCGCGCATTCAGCAGATTAATCTGGGCGGTGTTATAGTCGGTGGCGTCGGCCAAGGCCAAGAAGACCGGCCAAGGCGCCAGCGCCGCGAGGAGCGCGGCCACCAAGAGCTTAGGCTTACGGGCATCAAAAGCGATTTGGGCGGCAATGTCGCGGGGGATTAGGTTAACGCCGGCGCTCTGCGGTAGCAGCAAAGAAGCGGCTTCCCCGATGACTTCGGAAATCTGGTGGATGTGCTGGCGAAGGTAATCGGGGTTAAGCTCGGGACCAGGCGTCAGGGCAGAAGAGGGATCGAACTGCTCGACCGGGAGACGGAGGGACTCCGTGAGCTGCTCGGCGAGGCCAGGGACCAAAGAGCCGCGGCCCGTCAAGAGGATGCGGGTCGGCTGCCGACCAGCGGCACCGCGGCGAACGTTAATGAGGCGGCGATTGATGTCTTGCGAGAGGCGGCGAATGAAGCCCTGCGAATTAACCTGTAATAACGCGACCTGCGGGTCCGCTTCCGGGAGGTGCACGACGCCAGAGTAGTATCCCACCTTGACCGCTTCCGCCGTCGCAAAGGGCTGGCCCGTGTTATCGGAGACACCCTGCGTCAACAGGTTGCCGCCGATATTGGCAGACTGAATGTTGGCGCCGGCCGGGCCCACGAAACTCAGCGAGGTCGAACGGGCGCCCACGTTGATGATGAGGACTTCCTCGTTGGCCAAACCGCCATGCAAGAGCGCAGCGCGGCTATCGAGCAGCGGGGCGGCTTGGATCGCGTAGGGGCGCAGGCCAGTGGCGGAAACCAGGTTAGCGATGCGAGTCGCCACTTCTGTGCGCAGCGCAAAAAGGAGGACTTCCGCTTCGACCCCGTCAGAAGACATCACCTGGCTATCCCAGATGACTTCGTTCAAGGGGTAAGGAATCGCGTTCTGAGCCTCGAAGGCGACAATCTGCGCCTGCCGTTCGCGCTCGACCTGCGGCACCTTGAGCGACTTCTGCAGCAGCAGGAAACTCGGGGCGATAATCGTAACCTGACCAGAAATCTTGTGGGCGTTGACGAGGGCAGCCAAGGCGGCCACGGCAGCGTTCAACCAATCGTCGTCGCCGAGACCAGGGGCCAAATCTTCGGCAAAAAACTGGTCCATGAACAGGCGACCCGCTTCCTCACGGAAGGAGGAAACCGAGACATGGGACGCGGCGAGGTTGACGATTAAGGCCTTCTTCTGGCTCATACGTGCAGGGGGTGTGGTTAGTGGGATTCCGCGCCGACCTTAGCGGGTTGGCACATCCTCGCGGATGAACTCAGGGGAGGGCGGAACGACAGGGGTGTCGGCGTAAAGGACGAGGTACTGTGGGCGGAGGACGCCCGGAGTGGTGATGACGCCTCGATCGGCAGCATCCTTGGCGGGGTCAAACTTGGCTTTGGTCTGAAGGTCCTTATGCAGGGCCCACTTCTGGTCAGCCAAAACGAGGCCGCGGGCGTCAAAGAGCGGCTCTTCGTTACCGGCGACTTCCAGTTGAACGTAATAGTAATCGGGTTCCTTCTTGAGCGTGTCGCGCTTGACGACGTCGCCGGGGAGGTAGAACAAGACCGAGCGGGGCTGGTTGACTTCGATCGTCAGAACAGTCGCGGTCGAACGGTAGTAATTCCATTCCTCTGGTTTTGCAGAAGCCGTCTTATAGATTTGGGTGACGGTGACCTTGACCTTATCAATCCACTTCTTGTTGCTCAGCTTGGAGGCTTCTGCACCGGCCGCAGGCTTAGCCTCGGGTACGGTGTTAGCCTGAATTTCCACCTGCATTCGGTTCCAAGGGTTTACCTGACCGCCCAGTTTGGTCTGCTGGAAAGTGACGCTACGGACAAAAACGGCGCTCTTACCGGCGACGGCACCCGGAGCCGGCGCAGCCTGGCCAAAGGAGTCAGAAGTCAGGCAGACCATCGCCAACAAGAGGGCGCAAACGGCTTTGAAACGGGGCATGGGGAACAATGTCGTAAGGACGGCTGAGATAGTGGCAAATGCAAAAGCCCGGACGCGGGAACATTTGATTAATGCAAAACTCTTGCAATTAACAGCGGGGCCATTACCTCCAGTCGATCGTGTCCACCTTGAGCCGATTTTTACTCCTCCTACTCTGCCTCGCCCTCCCCCTTGCCGGGTGGACTAAAACCGAGGAACAGGTGGTCAGCAGCTTCACGATTCCAAATGAATGGGTCGGCCGAGTAACTGCCCATAAAATAATCCATTTACCCCTCATTCCGAGTGGCGGCGAGCTCCATGGGTACAGCATCAGCGCCGCCGATACTCGCACCCTTACCAAGGCCAAACTCATCGTCGGCATTAATCCAGAACTCGAGCCCTGGCTGGCCAAGTGGGCCCAAGCCAATCGGCGCGAGAAAGACCTCCTCTGGCTCTACCCAGCCCCCCTGCCTTCCGGCAGCCATCTCTGGACCGTCCCCGCGGAAGTAAAGCGGATGATTACTCGCCTAAAAACGGGCCTAGAATCCGCCGGGGTTGAAACGTCTGAAGATGCTTTAGGTCAGATACTTATGGAAATTGAATCTACCGAAAGGGATGTTCGGGATACCTTCGCACGCCTCCAGCCCCATGAGCGGCAATTCGTCACCCAGCACCCGGGCCTGGAAAATTTTGCAGAGGCCTTTGGGCTCAAAGTCGCCGGCAGCATCCTGGCCTGCTCCTCCGCCGAGTCCGCCGACCCGTCCGCCAAGCATTACGCCGACCTGCTCAAAGCCATTCGCACTCAAAAGGTCCGCGTCATCCTCAGCGATGAGGGGCAAAATCCCGCCGCCGC
This sequence comes from uncultured Opitutia bacterium, assembly GCA_903924185.1. Classification (GTDB taxonomy): domain Bacteria; phylum Verrucomicrobiota; class Verrucomicrobiia; order Opitutales; family UBA953; genus UBA953. The sequence continues at coordinate 9,864 of CAIYAN010000171.1, forward strand.
CCAACAACTTGCCAAGGATGCCGGGATCAAGGCCCCCACCGCGTTGAGTTTTGAATACCTGCAGAAGCCCGGGACCCCGGGGGATACTTGGGCTACCATGATGCGGCTGAATGCTCGGAAATTGGCCGAAGCCCTCCAGCAACCGTGACGGCCCAACCTTGGTGGAGTCCTTTAAGTGACGCCTGTTTTGGCTTAGTTCCGCGCGTCCCTTACGCCCGCCCCGACCGCTCCGATTGCCAAGGGATCGCCGTCGTGGCCCAGGGTCTCTCTGCCGCCGCCCGCACCGATGGCCCGACGGCCTTCACCGACGCCACCTTCAGTATTCCGTGCGGCTGCCGCACGGCACTCATCGGACCTAACGGCTCGGGTAAGTCCACCCTCCTCCGTGTCCTCGCCGGTTTACTCCCCGTAACTAGCGGGACGGTCCAAGTTCTCGGAGCTAAGCCCCAGCTGGGCCGGGCCCGGGTGGCCTACCTCGCCCAACGGCCTCGGCTAACTGACCCTTTTCCGCTGACACTCCGGCGACTGGTCCAAATGGGCACCTACGCTCACCATGGCTGGTTCGAGGAATGCCACCATGGCGACGAAGCCGTCGACCGCGCCCTCCACCTCCTGCAACTCACTGACCTCGCCGATCGGGGGGTACACACGCTCTCCGGGGGGCAGTTGCAGCGGGCCCTCCTCGCCCGCGCCACCGTGCAGGGTGCCGAATTACTGTTGCTTGACGAACCCTACGCCGCCCTCGACCAGGCCAGCCGTGACATCGTTGAGGGCTTCCTCTTCGCGCCTAACGCTAACCTCACGATCGTGATGGCGACGCACGACCCCGCGGACTCGCAACGCTTCGACCGCATCCTCGAACTACGCCACGGCGCCTTACGCACCGTCCACGCCTGCGCCGGGCACCCGCACCGCCATGCTTGAGTTCTTCCTCGAACCGCTGCGTGAACCGTTCTTCCAACGCGCCCTCCTCGCCGTGGTCTTGAGCGGGCTGACGTGCGCGTGCCTCGGCGCCTACGTGGTGCTCCGGCGCATGGCCTTCCTCAGCACCGCCCTCACCCACTCCATTCTCCCCGGCGTGGTCGGCGCCATCCTACTAGGGCTCTCTCCGTATGTCGGCGCGCTCGCCGCCGCCTTACTGACGGCCGGTGGCATCGCCTGGCTATCGGCGCGCCGCGGCACGAGCGAAGACAGCGCCATCGGCGTGATGCTGTCCGTTATGTTTGCCGCGGGTATCGCGCTCATGTCGGCCGCGCAGGCTTGGCGCGATTTTACGGGCCTACTCTTCGGTAGCGTGGTCTCCGTGGGCGCCACCGACCTACTCATCATCGGGCTGACTTCGGCCGGGATTCTCTTTACCCTCCGAGTGTTGCATAAAGAACTCGAACTCGCCTCTTTCGACGAAGAATACGCTGAGCTCATCGGCGCTCGACCCACCTGGCTCCGTGCCGTGCTACTGGTTCTCGTCGCCCTCGGCGCCGTCGCCTGCGTGCGGCTCGTCGGTGCTTTACTAACGACCGCACTATTCGTCATTCCTTCCGCAACGGGCGTCCTCCTCGGACGCACGTTGCCGCAGGTCATGGGCTGGGGCATCGCGTGCGCACTCTTCGGCGGCATCAGCGGCCTTTACCTGTCTTACCACTTCGCCGGCGTGCCCTCGGGCGCTGGCATCGTGCTGTGCTGCGCACTACCTTACCTCGTTGCCCGCCTCCGCGCACCGCGGCGCTGATCCTTAGATTCGCGGCGGACGTTCCGAAAGCGGTGGGCCCAAGACTTCCTGTGCGATGATGGCTCGGCGCAACGCGGCGCTCGAAGAAAACTCCTTACGAATGGCGCGCTGACCATAGCGAATTAATGGCTGAGTGATGACCGGCACACGCGAGATGGCAGAAGGGGCCGAGGTAACCTTCGGCGCCTCTTCCTCCGCTAGCGCGGGAGATTTCGGCATCCGTTTCCGCAATCGCCGTGGGGGCGTTGTCGGCAACGGCGGAGGCGTGGGCGGGGCTTCGCTTGAAGCTGCGAAGTGACGAGCGACCACGAAGATCGCAATAATCCCTCCGACAATGTACTCCGTGAGCGACACGAGGGCTTAGACCTGCGGTGCCGAGGGCGGCTGGTCGCCGCCGATGCCCTTGCGCATGGCGGTATCCGCCTTGAGGTTTTCGATGCGCTGGTAATCCATGTAACCCATGCGGCCGGAGCGAAGTGCATCCGCCAAGGCCTGTGGCACCATGGCTTCCGCTTCGACGACGCGGGCCCGCATTTCTTCCACGCGCGCGCGCATTTCCTGCTCCAAGGCCACGGCCGCTGCACGACGGATTTCCGCCTGCGCCTGGGCCATATTCTTGTTAGCATTGGCCTGCGCCTCCTGGAGCATTGCACCGATATTATCGCCGACGTCCACATCCGCGATATCGATCGACATGATTTCGTAAGCGGTGTTCGCATCGAGGCCACGCTCCAGCACGGTCTTCGAAATACGGTCCGGGTTCTCGAGGACAAACTTGTAGCTCTCGGAAGAACCGATGGTCGTGACGATGCCCTCGCCGACACGCGCAATGATGGTTTCCTCTTGAGCGCCGCCGACGAAACGGTCGAGGTTGGTCCGCACGGTCACGCGCGCCTTGACCTTCACTTGAATGCCGTCCTTGGCGACGGCATCAATCGTGGTGCGGCCGCTGGCGGGATTTGGGCAATCGATAACCTTAGGACTCACCGAGGTGAGCACCGCTTCCAAGACGGACTTGTTCGTGCCGCGGGTGGCGATGTCGATGGCACAGGCGCGGTTCCAATCGAGGTGCAGGCCGGCCTTCTGCGCGGCGATGAGCGCTTGCACCGTCTGCACAATGTTGCCGCCGGCCAAGTAGTGGGCGTCGATTTTTTCGACTTCGACCGTCAGCCCAGCCTTGGTCGCGGCGATCTTAGCGTCGACGATGACGGTGTACGGCACGGCCCGCAGGCGCATGCCGACGAGGTCGAAGAGGCCGACCTCGGCACCCGCCAAACGGGCCCGCACCCAAACGGCGAGGAACGAGAGCAGGAACAGGACAAGAATAAGTAGGGCGCCGGCGGCGACCCACATGACGAGGGTAAGAATATCGGGAGGCATAGTGAGGGTAAAGTTTAGCGGATACGGCGGACAGTGACGCGGCCCGCGCCAGCTTCGACAATGGTCACGGCGACGCCACGCTCCGCAAAGCCGTCGAGGGTGATGGCTTCGAGCAGGCGGCCTTCCACCTCGATGGTGCCCGAAGGCGCCAACACCGTAGTGGCCACGGCGGTCTTGCCGATGTAAGGGGCGAGCGCGGCGGGCGAGGGAACGGCCGCGCCATCGTTGCTACTCGCGTTAGTCAGCGAGCGCCCGACGCCCGTCTGCGGGAGCAGCCGACGGAAAGCGATAAATTCCAAGATTAGGAGCACCACAAAGGCAGCGGCAAAAAACAGGCTCACGCCCCCGCCGGCCTCCGCCGACAGGTAGATGCCCGCGAAGGACACGACCGCCCCGAGGAACCCCAGGATAATGGTGGGCAAGAAGAACTCCGCGGCAATGAGGAGCAACCCTCCGAGGAGTAAACTAATGGGGAGGACCAGGGAGACTTCCCCTTGGGCTGTCAGGATCGCTAGCATGCCATCAAATTAGGCTGGGCGGGGAGGTTATCCATACTTTTTTGCACCAGTATTCTATAAAACGGGGGTGGAATTCTCCCCCCTACTCAGCATAACCTAACTCATGAGTAAGAAAGCCCCCTCCCCCCGCCGCACCCATATTAAAGAAGCCCACACCGTCATGCAGGAAGCCTTGCTGCATGTGGGGGACTCACCGGCGGCGGCCGGCGGTAAGAATGCCCAAGTCGCGGCGCATAAGCGGGTCGCCAGTGCCGTCGGGGTTTCGGCCTCGATGCTCTACAAATGGCGCGAGCCCGCCGAACGCGGCAGTGGCCACACCAATCCGCTCGAACGCGTGGCCAAGTTGGTCGCCGCCACCGGCGACGACCGGATCGTCGATTGGTTAGCCCAACAGGCCGGCGGGCATTTCGTGCGCGATGAAGCGGGGACCGCCAGCCCGTTGTTGGCCCGTGACGCTAACGCCTTAGTCAAGGAGTTCAGTGTCATCATCACCGAAGTCGTCAGCGCCGCCGAAGACGGCCGCGTCCTGCCTGATGAATCGCAGGCGCTCCGGATAAAGTGGAATGCGCTGCAGAAACGGACCGAAGCCTTTGTCCGTGCTTGCGAAAAGGGTGCTTACGGGGCCTCCGCCTGACGATTGCACTTCACCTCGGTGCCGAGACGGCTATCGAAGAGCCCATGGCCGCCCATCCCATCCGACGCTACGGCGACCCTGTCCTTCGGGCCAAGGGCGCGCCCGTGCGCGAATTCGGGGAGGCCCTCTTTGACCTCGGAGATGCCATGCTCGAATCGATGCGTGCCGCTAAGGGCATCGGGCTGGCTGCGCCGCAGGTCGGGCTCTCGCTACAGCTTTTTGTCGTCAACGTGCACGACGAAGACTTTAAGCCCACCTTGGACGGTAAGGTCGTGGACCCAGAGGAGATTATGCCGATGCTGTTCGCCAATGCGAAGGTGACCGTGCCGGCGGGCGAGGGCGAAATCTACACCGAGGGTTGCTTGTCCTTCCCGGGTATCACTGGCGACGTCGAACGCGTGGAAAAGGCCATCGTGCAATTCCGCGACGCCGACGGCGCGCCGCATACCTTGGAATGCGAAGGCCTGCTCGCCCGCTGCGTGCAACACGAACACGACCATTGCCAAGGTGTCCTCTTCATCGACCGCATGACGCGCGCACACCAGCTCCTGACCGCCACCAAGGTGAAGAAACTACTGCGAGCGACGACGGCTGAACTCAAGGCCGCTAAGAAGCCCAAAGGCTGAAGCGCCTTACTTACCTGCCGGCTTAGCGGGCTCCTCGAGCTTCAGCACGAGTTGGCCGACGTCGGTCTTCTCGGCGCCAGGAGAGGCGCTGGAGACCTTGAAAGACTTCACGAGATTACTGCCGCCGTCCGTCGTGATATTCCAAGAGGCTTTAGCGCCATCGAGCGAGGGAGTATCTCCGCCGAGCACTTCCACTAAGGACTGACTAGCGCCGACACCAAGGTTGCCGACACGCACACAGAGGTGACGCATGAGGGCTGCGCCCAGCGGGGAGCAGGTACGATCATAGGACAGCACCCAATCGCCGGAACCGGCGAGGCGCGGGATAAAACTCTTCTCGTCCTTTAAGGAAAGCGAAGCGGTGTAGACCTTCGGAAAAGCGTCTGCCGGTCCCGTCGTCGTGAGGTAGACCTCGGAGGCGATGACGCGCATCGTGAAGGCGTCGGCCAT